>QHZB01000181.1 GCA_003224525.1 Acidobacteriota bacterium
TGTAGACTGGCACTATGTAATATTGTGCTTTTTTGACCGGTCCTGAAGCTAACCGCCGTAGTTTCAATCAAGTCCGTAGCTTCCCGCGGAACCCCCATCGCTGGCATCTGGTTTGCTCACTGATTGGTAACTTATAAGATTGGCTTCCCGGGGTGGCCGGAACCGAACCTCGACTCGGTTGCCGGTTTGGGGCGTCAATTACGAAAAGGGGGCTTGCACCGGCCCCCTTTTTCATTTCTATCGCTCTCCCGTTGTCTTCGGTCCGGGGTCGTGTTTAACTTCCCCAAAGGCCACCCCCCGGTGCGCGACGGCCGAGGTTCTACGCCGGAATAAATCAGACAGTACTCAAACCAAAGGTCCAGCCTTCGAACGGAACCGTACCGGCCCCAGCTTCCGCCTCTCTGCCTAAGAACGGTCAACTGTGGACTGTGCACCAAAAAAATGAGCGGCCGGTGGGGGCACCGGCCGCTCGGGCGTGGGGATGGAGGGAATCGTAATCCGAAGTCAGTTTGGTTTTTCTGGCCGTTCTACTGCGCTCGCGAGCAGCAGGACGACACACAGGAGCAGACAGGTGACTACCGTTGTATGACTCCAGAAAGCCCAAACAACTTCCGACTACATGCGTAGTTTGTTCTTCACTGGACTCTCCGTCGATAGCCCGCTGGGTTCATTCTCTCCAGTACTTCCCGCTCCCGCCGATGGCACTTTTTTTGGTACGGAAGTACTCCCGGCCTAGCCGCGTTCCACGATCATCTGTTTCACTTTTCCTATACTCGTTTCGTCGCGTTTGGAGAGCGTCCGTTATTTGATACGTTTGGCCCGCACGAGCCCTGCTAGCAAACAATGCGGATCGCTTGGAATGCAGTTCAGGACTCATGCTCAAAAAAACTCTAAAGATTCCGAATGACCTGCTGGAGGAGGCCAATAAGCTCTCCCAGTTGCTGCTGCTCTTTGTCGGAAAATGACGAGACCGCTTTCGCCAGCGATTCCACCCTGCGCCGGCGCCCCTGCTGCAGAATCTTCGTCCCCTTCGCTGTAGCTTCCAGGCGCACGCGCCTCCCGTCTTCTGTCTTTCCCCGGCGCACCAGACCCGCACGCACCAGGCCCGCGACGATGCGGCTCATGGTGGGAGGCCGGACCTGCTCCGCTTCCGCAAGTTCGCCCAATGACCGCGGGCCGCCTCCGAGCACCAGCACCGACAGCGCCGATAGCTGTGCCGGGCCGACCCCGCTCTCACGGTCGCGCACGCGCAGCCGCCGCAGCAGATGGATGGCCGCCGAGTGCAGCCGGTCAGCCGTCAGGAAAGCCGGCCCACCCAGAAGACGTTTTGACTTGACATCCGTCATACAATTTAGTTAGCTATGCTAACGATTCTGCTCCCGGAGGTAAATCAGCAATGAGCGGCACAACGGCAAACCTCGGAATCACCAACATCGGCCAGATTTCCATCATCGTTCACGACCTGGAGCGCGCCACGGGATTTTACCGTGACGCCCTGGGTCTGCCACTGCTCTTCACGGCCGGCAACCTGGCTTTCTTTGACTGCGGCGGAGTGCGCTTGATGCTTGGCCCCGCGGAAACGCCGGAGCTCGATCATGCGAGCTCCATCCTGTACTTCCGGGTTAAGGATATCAACGCCGCGCACCAGCTTCTTGTCGAGAGGCGTGTGCAGATTGTGGCGCCGCCGCGTCTGATCGCTGCGATGCCAGCCTACGATCTGTGGATGATGGGATTCCGCGATACGGAAGGGAATATCATGGAATTGATGAGCGAGGTCCCGCGCCCTTCGTAAGAATATTCGACGGACGTCCGCGCTAGGGAACCCCGCGCTACAAGGGTCGTGCGGATTACGGTATCCTTCTACGGCCATGCATGATCTGAACTATTTTAGAGACCACCTGGATGTCTTCGCCGAGATGGCGAAAAAGCGCGGCACGGTGCTCGACCTGGACGCTTTTCGCAAGCTCGACAAGGAGCGCCGCGAACTCATCACCGCAACCGAGCAGCTCAAGGCGCAGCGCAACAAGGCCAGCGAAGAAATCGCCCGCCTCAAAAAGGAAAAGCGGAACGCCAACGCATTGATCGCCGAAATGAAGCAAGTCTCCGAGCGCATCAAGCAATCCGATGAGCGTATCGCCGAACTGGACGCCCAGCAGCGCGACTTCCTGCTAACCATTCCCAACGTTCCGCACTCCTCCGTGCCCGTGGGCGCGAGCGCGGCTGACAATGCCGAAATCCGCCGCTGGGGTGCGCCGCCGAAATTCGATTTCGCGCCAAAGCCGCACTGGGATGTTGGAGAACGCGCAGGCATCCTCGATCTCCCCGCGGCCACGAAGATCACCGGCGCGCGCTTCGCCGTTTACAAGAGCTGGGGAGCTCGCCTTGAGCGCGCGCTCGCCAATTTCTTTCTCGACGTCCACACCCGCGAGCACGGCTACACGGAAATTCTTCCCCCCTTTCTGGTAAACACCGCGTCGCTCACCGGCGCGGCCCAGTTACCGAAATTCGCCGCCGATCTCTTTAGAGTAGAGAACACGGATTTCTGGCTTACCCCGACTTCTGAAGTAGAACTTCACAATCTCTATCGCGACGAAACGATTCCCGAAGAAAAACTCCCCATCCACGTCACCGCGTGGACGGCCTGCTTCCGCTCCGAAGCCGGCGCCGCGGGAAAAGACACCCGCGGGATCCTCCGCCAGCATCAATTCCAGAAGGTTGAGCTCTTCAAGTTCACCCATCCGCAAAAAAGCTACGAAGAGCACGAAGCGCTGGTAGGAAATGCAGAAACCATTCTTCAAAAACTCGGCTTGCACTATCGTACCGTGCTGCTTGCGACCGGCGACATGGGTTTTGCCGCTGCAAAAACCTACGACCTCGAAGTCTGGCTGCCCTCGAGCGATGAATTTCGAGAAATCTCTTCCTGCTCGAACTGCGAAGCCTTTCAAGCGCGCCGTGCCGGCATACGCTACAAGCCCAAGGGCGGCGGAAAGAGTGATTTCGTTCACACCTTGAACGGCTCCGGCCTCGCCGTCGGCCGCACTTGGATCGCTGTGGTCGAAAATTATCAGCAAGCAGATGGCTCGATCCTGATCCCCGATGTCTTGCGCCCATATATGGGGATTGACCGAATTCCGGCGGCGTGAGGGCGTGCTCTGCCGTGCGCGCATAAATTTGTACTTTCGGAGTAATCCCGGCTGCAATTCCCACCGACTTCGTGTAACTTGTTGTTACTAAACGGGTTAACTTGTATTTGAAGCACTTTGTCCAGGAAAGTTGGGCACAAATTCGCCTCGCAACCTCTTGAAATCACACCTTTTCGTTTGACGGGCCCTTTTCGCCTTGCATACACTGCCCTCACGGCTCCCTGAGGGGTTATTGGAGAAACGGGCCGCTTAGTAAACACTTAATGATGAACCTTTTCGCTCGCGTTGTACGTTTTCTACTCTGGTTGATCTTTGTCTCCTGGAGTGTTTTGCTCCTCCGCCGGCTTATTGGCTGGATGCTCGGTGATGCGGCAGCCGTATCGGCCCGCTCCGCGGATGCTTCTCCTGCGCCGCCGCCGACGGCCACGGCACGCCGGCTGGTGCGCGATCCGGTGTGCGGCATGCACGTGGACGAGACGCTTTCCATTCCGTGGCGGGAAGGGGGCCAGCTTTTGCATTTCTGCTCCCCCGCCTGCCGCGATGCCTACGCCGTCAGCGCCAGGAAGTTCGCGGCAAACGGATAAACAGAATTTCTCTTGAGCGAATTTTGAACTTGGGCCCAGTGAAAACAGAATTTCTGGAGACAAATCGAGTAGACGAAAGGACCGACGCCGATGGCCACGGTCGCAAAGCCCACAGCCCCGACAAGACAGATTGGCGCACCTCCCATGGTGCCCCGCATCGCTCCGCGCGAAGACCTGAATCCCTTCCGCATCGCGCAGATTCAGTTCGACATGGCGGCCGAATTCTTGAAGCTCGATCCCGGCCTGCGGCAGATTTTACGCACTCCGAAGCGCGTACTGGAAGTCTCCTTGCCGACCAAGATGGACAACGGCCAGGTGAAGGTATTCACCGGCTACCGCGTGCAGCACAACGTGTCGCGCGGGCCTGGCAAGGGCGGTATCCGCTTCCATCCCAACGTCACGCTGGACGAAGTGAAAGCGCTGGCCGCGTGGATGACCTGGAAGACCGCCACCGTGAACGTTCCGTTTGGCGGAGCCAAGGGCGGCGTGATCTGCGACCCCAAGCGCATGTCGAAGAGCGAACTCGAACGCATGACGCGGCGCTATGCCAGCGAGATCCTGCCCATCATCGGCCCCTCTCAGGACATTCCCGCGCCGGATGTCTACACCGATGCACAGACCATGGCCTGGATCATGGACACTTACGCCATGACCGTGGGCCATTCCGCGCATGGAGTCGTCACCGGCAAGCCGGTTTCCATCGGCGGTTCCGAGGGACGTCTCGAAGCCACCGCGCGCGGGCTGCTCTACGTGGTCGAGGAAGCCTGCAAGTTAAAGAAGATCTCGCTTCGCGGCGCGAGCGTCGCGATTCAGGGCTTCGGGAACGCCGGCGCGACTGCGGCGCGCCTGTTCGCGGAAAAGAAAGCAAAAATCGTCGCGCTCAGCGATACGCGCGGCGGCGTCACCAATTCCCGCGGCATCGATCCCATGAAAGCGATTCGCTACAAGGAGCGTTCCGGCACCGTTGTGGGCATGCCCGGCGCGTCGCGCATCACCAACGACGACCTGCTAACCATGAAGTGCGACATCCTGGTGCCTGCCGCGCTCGAAAATGTCATCACCCTCCACAATGCCGAGGCCGTGAAGGCCCGCATCGTTGCGGAAGCCGCCAACGGTCCCACCACGCCGCACGCCGATGAAATTCTCGCGCGCCGCGGGGTCATCGTGCTGCCGGATATTCTCGCCAACGCCGGCGGCGTCACCGTCAGCTACTTCGAATGGGTGCAGAACCAGGAAGGGCTCATGTGGGACGTCGAGGAAGTGAACGCGCGCCTGCAGAAGATCATGGTGCGCGCCTTCCGCGAAATGGTGGACACCATGCGCAAGCATCATGTTCCGCCGCGCGCCGGCGCCATGATCCTCGCCGTCAGCCGCGTCTCCGAAGCCACCCTCGTCCGTGGCCTGTTCCCCTAGAGAAACAGCCTACGCCGATCAATGCGGCTCTGGGGCGGTTCCTGGTATCGCTATCGGTGTCTTGATGTCCTCGAGCTCGGGCGGTATTCCGGAGAATCGCGTTCGTATTCTGCCCTATGACGACAAGCCAAGTGCCGCGCCGCTTTTCAGCGACCATGGTCATCATGCCGTAGCGTGGCTGGCGTGGTGTGCCGTCTGGATTCTTATGCGCTCGATTCTCCAGCTCCAATGAACAACGGCCATATCCGGATGTAGGAATCGCACGGTTGTCTCTAGCGGCGTGATCGTTGCCTCTTTGAATCGCCCACTGAGCAAACGCACATGAAATTTTTCAAAGTCCGACCGCCCATGCAGGTAAGCAGTGGCAACTGTCACGAAATCAACGTCGTCCGCCATGATTTTCGCGAGTTCGCGGCCATCGTGCTTGGCCCAGGCGTCCGAGAAGGCTTGCGGCAACTTGCGGGCGGCTTGTTCGTCTTCCTTGGACTGGGCGTTTGAGGCTCCCGCGAGAAAAAGTAGAAGGAATCCGCTTAAAAGGTTTTTCATTTTTGGTACTCCTGCGGTTCTCGTGACAGAATCCAGCTGCAAAGGGCCGAAGATTGAGCCGCAATATTACCTGCTCCCTGGGAATTCATCAATTTTGTTCTTGCGCTGCACAATCAGCGCGCGTACATTCGCAAGTGCCGGTGCGTTTCTCTGACGCGACCGGCCATTTTCATTCTTCGAATAAGAAAAGACGATGAGCACGAACGGACATAGTCATTCAGCGCCGCCGATTCTGCTGACGATCTCGGGTTTCGATCCGTCCTGTGGCGCGGGCACCGCCGCCGACTTGAAAACCTTCGCCGCGCACGGCTGCTACGGCGTCGCCGCGATCACCTCACTGACGGTTCAGAACACGCAGGGCGTCGAAACGGTCCACAACACGCCGAGCGCGGAGTTGCGCGAGCAGCTTGGAGTGCTGGCGAAGGATTGCGAGATCGCTGCGGTGAAAATCGGGATGCTCGGCAACCGCGGCAACGCCGTAGTGGTGGCGGAATTCCTCGACGCGCACAGAATTGCGCTCGTCGTGCTTGACCCGGTGATGAAATCCTCGAGTGGCGCGGAGCTCCTCGATGCCGGCGGG
This sequence comes from Acidobacteriota bacterium, assembly GCA_003224525.1. Taxonomy (GTDB): domain Bacteria; phylum Acidobacteriota; class Terriglobia; order Acidiferrales; family UBA7541; genus Acidiferrum. The sequence continues at coordinate 6,267 of QHZB01000181.1, forward strand.
ATCAAATTTGTCTCGACGGAGCTGCTGAAGCGCGCCAGTGTAATCACCCCCAATGTGCCGGAAGCCGAAGTACTAACCGGGCTGACGATCAAAGACGTCGCGGACATGGAAGCGGCCGCGCGCAAGCTCGTCGAGATGGGCGCTCACTCGGTGATCGTCAAGGGCGGCCACATGGAGCGCGCGGTTGACGTTTTATTGGATGGCAACGAAATGGTTCAGCTTGGCGGCGATCGTGTGAAGACCGAGAACAATCACGGTACCGGATGCACTTTTGCCTCCGCCATCGCCGCACAGCTTGCCGCCGGCCGCTCTCTTTTCGAAGCTGCCACTCTTGCGAAGGCCTACGTCACCAAAGCCATCGAAAAAGGTTACGCCATCGGCAAAGGCCGCGTGCCCCTCGATCATTTTTATCGTCAGAAAATCGAGCCGCTCGCCCGTGGAACCCACGAAGTGCCCCAGCACGGCATGCACCCCGCCGCCGAACCCACCGCCCACTAAGAATTGACCTAAGTCGGCAGTACTCCGCAATGCATTTCTCTGCGGTATGCGTGTCTCTGCGTTTTATTTCCTATCGTTGATAGATGACGCGGCCGGCGACGATGGTGGCGACGGGTGCACCCTTGAAAGTGCGCCCGTCAAACGGCGAGTTCCGAGACTTGCTGGGCGACTCCTTCACGTCGTATGTCCAGGAATCATCGAGGGAAAAAATCGTGAGGTTAGCGGCTTGCCCCGCGGCGATTTTGCTCTCGATGCCGAGAATCCGCGCGGGACCAGAAGTGAAAAGCTCAACCATTCTCATGAGTGACAGGCGGCCGGAGTGGACCAATTGTTCGAGTGCAAGCGCAAGAGCCGTTTCGAAACCAAGAATCCCGAAGGGCGCGCGATCGAACTCCACATCTTTCAAAGCAGGCTCGTGCGGCGCATGATCGGTGGCGATGGCGTCGACCGTGCCGTCGGCGAGCCCAGCCAGCAGCGCTTCACGGTCCTCCCGCGCCGCCAGCGGCGGATTCATCTTGAACCGTGAATCGTACTCGACGTCTTCGTCGATCAGCGTGAAATGATGCGGCGTGGCTTCGCATGTGACGCGCAGCCCGCGCGATTTGGCCCAGCGAACCTGTTCGAGCGATGCTTTCGCGGAAAGATGCGCGATGTGCAGACGCGCGCCGGTGAGCTCGGCGAGCTGCACGTCGCGCGCCACACAAACCGATTCCGCTGCCGCCGGCATCCCGCGCAAACCAAGACGAGTTGAAGTGACGCCCTCGCGCATCACCGCGCCCGCAGCCAGCGAAACATCTTCGGCATGTTCGATCACGGGAAGATCAAGCGACCGGCAATAATCCATCACCTGCCGCGCGAGCTTTGCCGTGGCAATCGGTTTTCCATCGTCCGAAACGCCGACGATCCCCGCTTCCTTCATCCCGGCGATCTCGGCGATGGCCTCACCCTTGCTTCCCACCGATGCCGCGCCCATCGGCCACACACGAACGCCGCCGGCAATCTTCGCTCGATCGAGGATGAAGCGCGTAACGGAAGCATTGTCATTCACCGGCTTCGTATTCGGCATGCAGCAAACCGCTGTGAACCCTCCGCGCGCCGCCGCCCGCGTGCCTGTTTCTATAGTTTCGGAGGATTCCTGTCCTGGTTCGCGCAGGTGCACGTGGATATCGATAAAACCGGGAGCGACGATCAGGCCGCTGGCATCGAAAATTTCCGCGTCTTGCGGTGCGGAGATTTTCCCAGCCGCCCCTACTTCTCTTATCTTTTCTCCATCCAGCAGAACGTCGAGAGCTGCGTCTGTCTTGGATGCCGGGTCGACCACGCGCCCGTTCTTAATCAGAAGCATTGGCGGATTCCTTGGGTTTCACTTGGAGCGCCGGATGCGTGTCCGTTTCCGTAGCGCCGCTGGCCAGCAGATAGAGAATGGCCATCCGAACCGCCACCCCGTTGGTGACCTGCTCCAGGACGCAGGACTGCGGGCCGTCCGCCACCTCCGGCGTAATCTCGATGCCGCGGTTGATGGGGCCAGGATGCAACACAATCGCTTCCCGGCTCGCCCGGCCGAGCCTCTCCGCATTCAGCTGATACAACAAAATGTAATCATTCGCGGAAAGCGGCGGATCATCCAGCCGCTCCGTCTGCACCCGCAGCATCATGATTACGTCCGCGCCTTCCAGCGCTTCTTCGATCCGGTAGAGGCAGCGAATCGCCGTGCCCGGTGCGATTTTTTCCAGCTCCCGCGGAACCCACATCGCCGGACCGCAAAGCGTAAACCGGCAGCCGAATTTTCCAAGAAGATGAATGTTCGAACGCGCCACGCGGCTGTGCAGGATGTCGCCCAGTATCGTCACATTTAAATTCTTGATCGTCCCCAGCCGGTCTCGAATCGTCAGCGCATCCAGCAAGCCCTGCGAAGGGTGCTCGTGCGTGCCGTCGCCTGCGTTCACCACCGGAATGTCCAGATGCCGCGCCACATAATGCGGCGCGCCCGATGCCGCGTGCCGCATCACCAGACAATCCGGCTTCATGGCGTTGAGATTGAAAACTGTGTCGAGAAGCGTCTCTCCCTTCTTCAGGCTGGAGGCTTCTGCCTGCAGGTTCATGGTGTCCGCGCCGAGGCGCGATGCGGCCGTCCCAAAGCTGATGCGTGTGCGCGTGGAGGTTTCGAAGAACGCCAGCGCCACCGTCTTTCCGCGCAGCGTCGCCAGTTTTTTCAGCGGATGCTTCTGAATTTCCTGAAAAGGCTTGCTTTGATCGAGAAGAAAGCCGAGTGCGTCCGCGGTGAGCGGTTCGAGGGCCAGCAAATCGCGGAAACGGTGAGTCAATGTCCCTTCTCTGAGCGTAACGGGGTTATTCGAACGCCAAAGCCCATGACTACTCCACCCGATCGACCAAGACGACGCGCTCTTCCTTGTCGATCTCGCGCAGGCGCACTTCAATGATTTCCGTGTCGCTGGTTTGAACGTTGCGGCCGATATACTGCGCCTCGATCGGCATCTCGCGGTGCCCGCGCTCGATGAGCACGCAAAGCGACACGCGCTTCGGCCGGCCCAGATCAAACAGCCCGTTCATGGCGGCGCGAATCGTCCGGCCCGTATACAAAACGTCATCCACCAAGACCAGCTCCATGTTATCAACGCCAAAAGGAATGTTCGAAGAGCGCAGCACCGCCTGCGGGGCAACTTTAGAAAGATCGTCGCGATAAAGCGTAATATCCAGCACCCCGACGGGAACTTCTACCCCGTCGATCCCGCGCATGGCCTGCGCAATCCGCTGCGCCAGAGGCACTCCGCGCCGGACGATTCCGATAAGCGCCAGGTTTTTGGTTCCGCCGGTTTTCTCGACGATTTCATGCGCCAATCGCTGCAGCGTGCGGTCGATCTCTGGCGCCGACATCAATTGGCTCTTTTCGACGATGCGCATGGTCGGGTAATCCTATCATTCCTGACCGCGCCGCGGTCAATCGAGTCCGGGGTCATCGAACCGTAACACGCTCGTAGTAGACTCTTCTGGCGGATGGGGGAGGCGACCTTGGCTATGGGATTCTTGTGGAAGCGCACTCTTTTGCAGCGCGGGATGATTGCGGCGGCAATTTTTCTCGCTGGCAGCATTTCGTTTGTTCCGCGCATCGCGGCCCAAGGCCCGCTGGCTCTGGCGGCAGCCCGCAACGCGTCGAATACGCCTGCAAGGCCCAAGCTAGTTGTGCTCCTGGTCGTCGACCAGATGCGCGGCGACTACGTGGACAAATTCCTCGGCCAGTGGACCGGCGGCCTTAAGCGCCTGGTCGAGGAAGGCGCGTGGTTCCGCGACGCGGCCTACCCTTACGCGGCCACGGAAACCTGCGTCGGCCACGCCACGATCTCAACCGGCGCATTTCCCGCCACCCACGGCATGGTCGCCAATGCCTGGTGGGATCGCAAGGAGCAAAAGATGGTGACATGCACCGCTGACCCGGATGCCAACGTCAAGAACATCGGCTACGCCGGCGCCACTCCGCAAGGCGCGGACACCGCCTGGCGGATGGCCGTGCCCTCGTTCGCCGAAGAATTGAAATTTCAGACCAGCGGCGCAACGCGCATCGTGACGTTTTCGTTGAAGGCACGCGCCGCCATCACCATGGCCGGTCACAAAGCCGATGCCGCCACTTGGTTCGACGGCGGTGCGTGGGTAACCTCGAGCCCCTACGGCACCCTGCCTTTCATCGAGGAGCAAGCCAAGTCGCATCCGGCGAAAGCAGACTTCGGCAAGACCTGGTCACTTGCTCTCCCGGAAAGCGCCTATTGGTACGGAGAGAAAGCTCTCGGCGCCGTTCCTCCCGGCGGCTGGGATCTCACGTTTCCTCACCCGCTGAGCGGGAAGTCGGGCGTCGGCGAACCGGACGCCGATTTTTACAATCACTGGGCCTCGAGCCCCTATGCCGACACGGCCCTGACGGAACTCGCTGAGAAAACCGTGGACGCGCTAAATCTTGGCAAAGCCGCCGGAACCGATTTCCTCGCCGTCAGCTATTCGACGGTGGATTATGTCGGCCACGCGTTTGGCCCGCGCAGTCGCGAAATCCAGGACATTCTTGTGCGGTTGGATAAGGATCTCGGCACTCTTTTCGCGCATCTGGATGCGAAGGTCGGCCGTGGAAATTATGTCGTCGCGCTGACCGCCGACCACGGCGTCGTCCCCGTTCCCGAAGACATGCAAAGAACCGGCGTCGACGCCGGCCTCTTGCATTTGCCGGAGCTGCAGAAACGAATCGAAAAGGCCATCGAAGCCTTCAAGTATCCAAAGCCTGCCGTCGCGAGCGTCAGCGGCAGCGACATTTATTTTGCGCCCAGCGTCTATGACAAGTTGCAGCACGATCCTGCCGCAATGCAGGCCGTTCTCGATGCCGCGCTGGAGCAGCCCGGCGTGGCCGCCGTCTATCGCGCCGAAGAATTGCGCGACCGCCCCGCTACGCAAAGCCTCATGCACCGCGCCTTCGCGTATGGCTATTTCCCCGGCCGCAGCGGCGATCTCTTCATCCTCCCAAAGCCCTACTGGCTCCTCGACGGCACACCCCTCGGAACACCGCGTGCCTACGGCACCGGTCACGGCGTCCCCTACAACTATGATCAGCATGTTCCCGTTCTGCTGATGGGCTTCGGCATCCAACCCGGCCAATACTTCCAACCCATCACGCCCGCCGACATCGCCCCAACCTTCGCCGCCCTGTGCGGAATCACCCTCTCCTCCCGCGACGGCCACGTCCTTGCCGACGCCCTGAAGAAACCTACTGAAGCTCGCGGCCCATCTCAGCCTTCGCGGCCAAAATCCGCACCCGCGTCTGCCCCGAATCCCTGACACACTGGACTTTCGGGTTTTTTGGCAGCAGTATTTTTGACAGTGACGACCACGAATCCGAGCGTTCACGTAGCCGCATCATGGCTCCGCGCTCTTTTTCTTGGAGCGATCATCTGCGGTCTGATAGGGCCCGGACTACCTCTCAGGCGTGTTCATCCCGTTTACTGCGATTCGACAGGCATCTGCAAGCGACGACCTAACCACTTTGGCAACGCTTCCGATTGCCTGGGTCTTCGCAATCATCCCTATGGGACCTGCCGACTGCGTATTTGGTGGCTAGGGGCATCCTGGATTCGATCTGCGCTAGTCTGGTGGGGCCCGCGTGAGAATGTCCTGTCAGTGGTTCCTGCAGGGGCGGGATCGGGTTTAGTCTGTGGCTTCCTGGTCGTGCGTGCACTGAGAAAACGAGGATTGCTTTTGGTAGTGCGTCCTACGTCCTCTATTCAGGTCTTTAGCGTGGTTTTATAACTGGCGAGGACGGCCTCAGCACTGCCGACTTGGATTGTGTCTCCCTGGAGGCCTGCTCATTCCAAGCGGAAGTCGGACAGCCGAAAATTGAACGACAACGAAATTTTGGGAAGGCTGGCAAACAGTTCATGCTATTCTTTTCTACGAAGTGAGCTCCGCTGGCGCCGTTGACCTCAGCGTAAAAATTGGCGCGGTGCGCCTGCGGAATCCTATTTTCGCCGCCAGTGGAACCTTCGGCTACGGCCTCGAATTCGCCCACCTTGTTGACTTGAACCGTCTCGGCGGCTTCGTCACGAAGGGCCTCTCCCGGGAGCCCATCGAAGGCGCCCCCGCCCCCAGGCTCTTCCCGACCGCCTCCGGGATGCTCAACGCCGTGGGGCTCCAGAATGTGGGGGTCCGGGCGTTCGTTGCCGAAAAACTCCCGGCCCTGCGAAGATTCAATACGGCCGTCATCGCCAACGTCTTCGGCTACAGCCTGGAGGACTACGTCGAGGTGATCCGCGTCCTTGAGGACGCCGAGGGTCTTGCGGGCTACGAGCTCAATATCTCTTGCCCCAACGTTAAGAAGGGGGGCATGCAGTTCGGTAGCGATCCCTCCTTGGTAGCCGAGGTGGTCAGTGCCGCCCGCCAGGCCGCCAAGAGGCCTCTCTGGGTGAAACTCTCCCCTCTTGTTACAGACATTGGACTTATCGCCCGGGCCGCCGAGGAAGCTGGAGCGGATGCGCTGACGGTGGCAAACACTTACCCAGCAATGGCCATCGACTTCCGCACCGGGAAGTCACGTTTGGGGAACAAAACCGGTGGCTTATCAGGCCCCGCCATTAAACCCATTACTTTGAAGCTGGTTTGGGAAGCGCGGAAGGCCGTCAAGACACCAATCCTAGGGTTGGGAGGCATCGAGACGGTCGAGGACGTGCTTGATTACCTGGCTATAGGCGCTTCAGCGGTACAGGTCGGGACGGCCAGCTTTGCTGACCCGAGGGCCAGTGAGGGACTTGTGGAGACCCTTACTAACGTACTATTCGAGTCTAAGGCGTTTACTTTGAATGAGATAAGAGACAAATTTCTAGCAGAAAACGATTGACATAATGAGGCTTTTTTGCTACACTTTTTTGGATCCGAGTAGCACAAAGAACACACTATGAGACATCGACTATTGATGAGCTGGGCTGCACTGCGGTGGGTACTCCTCATGTTCGTGGTTGCTCCGGGCATGGAAGCACCTCTCGTTGCGCATTTGAATCAACCCGTGAAGCCGATCAAGGCTTGGGTGGGTAATTCCAGTTGGTATGGCCCCGGGTTCAACGGGCGCAAAACCGCCAATGGCGAGCGCTTCGACTCCGAAGCCCTCACGGCGGCACACCCCAACCTGCCTTTTGGGTCCATGGTCCGCGTTGTGAATACTCGGACCGGCAAGTTTGAGGTAGTACGGATCAATGACCGGGGTCCCTATCAAGAAGGACGCGAAATTGATGTATCCTATCGTGTCGCCCGGAAAATCGGCTTGATCCATTCGGGCGTGAGCCAGGTCCGGCTCGAACTCATGGCGCTACCCGAGAAGCACTGACCCCGAAGGAGTCGGGGTCAACTATGACCCTGACCTTCGACGCCCATCCGCGCAGCAGCCTGATCGTCGCTCTCGATTTTGATTCTTTATCCAGCGCCGTGAAATTCGCAAAGCAGGTTGCCGATCTCGTGGGCATGTTCAAGATCGGCAACCAGCTCTTTACCGCTGCGGGGCCTGCTGCCGTTAAAGAAGTCGCGGCACTGGGCGCTGGTATTTTTCTCGATCTGAAATTCCACGACATACCCAACACCGTTGCTGGCGCCGTGCTTTCCTCGGCGGCGATGACCGGGGTGCAGCTCGTCAACGTACACGCGCTCGGCGGCAAAGCCATGCTTGAAGCCGCGGTGCAGGCCATCAGCGCGGGCGTGCCGATGGGAGCCGACCGGCCGCGCCTGTTGGCGGTGACCATCTTGACAAGCATGGATCAGAAAACGATGAAGGAAGTTGGGATCGGCGGCGCTCCCAAACTCCGTGTAGTGAAACTGGCGCAACTTGCAAAAAAGGCCGGCGTCGATGGTGTGGTCGCTTCGGTAGAGGAAGCCAAGGCGATTCGCAAGGCTTGCGGCCGCGATTTCCTGATCGTGACGCCCGGCGTTCGGCCGAAAGATTCAGCGGTGGAATCCAAATCTGAAGATCACGCCCGGAAGGCTACGCCTACCGAAGCGATCCGCGCCGGCGCCGATTTCCTCGTGGTTGGCCGGCCGATTCTTGCTGCGCCGGATCCTCGAGCGGCGGCGCAAGCCATTGTCGAGGAAATCGCTGCCGCCAAGTAGCTTCCGCAGATTGACCCCCGCTTCTTTCCTCCAGTAGCATCGAAAGCGGCAGAGAACTGAGCGCACTTTCCTTCATGTCTATTCCGACAAAGAGCGTAATTGTTGGCACGGCCGGGCACATCGACCACGGCAAATCGACGCTGGTCGAAGCGCTGACCGGCACGCATCCAGATCGTCTGGCTGAAGAGAAACTCCGCGGAATCACGATTGATTTGGGTTTTGCTTTTCTGGAAGAAAATGGAGTCCGATTCGGTTTCGTGGATGTGCCGGGGCACGAACGGTTCGTCAGCAACATGCTGGCGGGCGCGGCGGGCATCGATGTGTTGCTCCTGGTGATCGCGGCGGATGAATCCATCAAGCCGCAGACGCGCGAGCACTTCGATATTTGCCAGTTGCTGGGGGTGAAGAGCGGCGTGGTGGCGCTGACGAAGAGCGACATGGTGGAAGACGAAACTATGGAATTGGTGCGCTTGGAAGTGGAGGAATTCCTGCGCGGATCTTTTCTGGAAAAGGCCCCGCTAGTAGCAGTGAGCGCGAAAACGGGAGCCGGACTTGGCGAACTGAAAAAAGCATTGACCGACGCGGCAGCTGACTCGAGTGCGAAAGATGCAGCGCGATACTTTCGGCTGCCAATCGACCGCGCGTTTGCCATGAAAGGATTCGGTTCCGTGGTGACGGGCACGCTGATTTCTGGAAGCGTGGGCCCCGGCGATGAAGTGGAATTATTCCCGCGCGGCGAGCGACTGCGCGTGCGCGGCGTACAGTCCGGCGGAAAGGCCGTGGAACGCGCCACGCCAGGACAGCGCACAGCCGTGAATCTCGCGGGAATCGAGCACACCGCGCTGAAGCGCGGGATGGTGCTGGCGGCCCCGGGAAAATTCCGGAAGACACGCCGGATCGATGTCCGGCTCGAGCTGTTGCCATCGGCGAGAAAAATGAAACAGGGCGCGCGCGTGCACTTTCACTCGGGAACGGCGGAGACCATCGCCGAAATATTTTTTCACGGAGAGAAAGAGCTGCCGCCGGGCGCCAGCGCGGTCGCAAACTTGAAGCTACAGGAGGAAGTCCTGGTGCTGGCGGGCGACCGCTTTATCGTGCGGCAGTTTTCGCCGGTGGTGACGATTGGCGGAGGAGCGGTGCTGGACCCGTTGGCGCGGCGGCCGATGCTGCGCGATACGGGACGGGTGAAATTTCTTGAGACCCTCGAGCGGCAGAACGGCGAGGAAACCCTGGCGGCGATGACGGAGCGCGCGCTGCTGGGGCTGGGGTTCGAAGAGATCGTGGCGCGGACGGGCTGGACGGAAAAGGAAATCCAGGGAGCTTTAGGGAAACTTCACGGAACAGGGCGCGTAAGAACGGTAGCGGCCGAACCGCTGGTGCTGGTCTCGGGGAAATTGTTTGAAGAAGTACGCAAGAAAATTATCGAAAAGGTCGAAAGATTTCAGAAGGGCAATCCTTTGCTGCCGGGAATTTCGCGCGAGGATTTGCGCACGAGCCTCGGAAAGCGCGTGCGCAGCGAAACTTTCCGCGCCGCGCTGGAAGAATTGGCCGCCGAGAAGAAGCTCGACGCGCAGGGAGAATTGGTAAAAAAAGCGGGATCCGAAATCGCCCTGCTACCCGAAGAAGCCAAGGCCAAGGAACAGATCGAAGCGGCATTTGCCTCCGCGAGCCTGGCAGTGCCATCGGTGAAAGAGGTGCTGGCAAGACTTACCGTCGAGGCCAAGCGCGCAGAGAAACTCTTGCAGATTCTCTTGAGAGAGAAAAACCTGGTGCGCGTGTCGCCGGAACTGGTTTTTCACCGCCAAGCCCTGGCGCAATTGAAGGAGCAACTATCGACTTACAAAAAAGCAAAGGGCGACCGGATTTCCGTGCCGGCATTCAAGGAATTGACGGGGATCACGCGGAAGTACGCCATCCCCTTGCTCGAATACCTCGACCGTGAACATGTGACGCGCCGGGTGGGGGAAGAGCGTGTTATCCTGTAGGTGCAGGAAGCGGCAGAGACTTGCTGCTGAGGGCTACCTGCGCTAGGGTTTAAGTAGCGCGCCGCCAAGCGGGGCGCGTGGAGGCGGTTCATGGGTGAATTTAGCATTTTTCATTGGCTTGTGGTTCTGGCCGTTATACTGATTTTCTTTGGCGGTAAGCGAATCCCGGAAATCATGAAGGGATTTGGCGAGGGTATCCGCAGCTTCAAGGACGGCATGGCGGGCACTTCGCAGACACCGGCGCCCCCGGCACAGACGCCGGCTCCCCCGGCAGCAGAGAAGCCTGCCGAAGAGAAGAAGTAGCGCTGAAGTTTCCTGGCGATTTGAGATGGGGCGGCCCGTTGTGGCCGCCCTTTTTATTCCCGCCTTAGCATTACGCGACGCTTGCAATCAACCATTCCGACCGAGAAGGAATCCCGCAGGAAAGGGTTTTCCGTCGGTAACACGATCCCGTTGAGGTCCTTTCCGACTAGGCCGGAACCTTCGCTGGCTTCGCTCAGGATGACAGGCGCGAAGAAGTGGGAAATTGCCAATGGAAGTGCGCGCGCACAGCACCGAGGAGGCACCGATTGTGTCCAAAGAGTAGCGGAAAATGCTTATCCAATATGTAAAAACTGTACTTTCGACCAGTAGCGACGTCTCCCATTTCTCTTCAGACTCATGAATTACAGGGTGACCCGGAAATCGTAAAATTCAGCCAGGAAGGTTAAAGATTAGGAGAAAAACATGAGATTGACCTGGATAAAGTGGAGCGCCTTGCCGGCTGCGGTGCTGTTGGCCGGCAGTGTGGCAATGGCGCAGGATCAACCGGCTCCGAGCTCGCAGCCTGCACCGCAAGCGCAGAGCGGGAGCGCCGCGACGGTGGCGACGCCCGCGGCCAAACCCAAGCCGACGGTGGCGCAGCGCAAGGAAAATCAACAGGACCGCATCGCGCAGGGCGTGAAGAGCGGCCAACTGACGGCCGGTGAGACCGCTAACCTGGAAACGAAAGAAGCGGCCATCAACGGCGAAACCAAGGCGGACCGCGCGGCCAACGGCGGCAAGCTCTCGGCGGCGGAGAAGAAGCAGATCAACGGGCAGCAGAATCAAGTATCCAAGCAGATCTATAAGGACAAGCACAACGCCAACACGGCGCACTACGGCGACAACAAAGTCGGGCAGCGCCGCGAAAATCAGCAAGACCGCATCGCCCAGGGCATCAAGAGCGGGCAACTGACGGCCGGTGAAACGGCCAAGCTCGAGAATCAGCAAAAGGGCAGCAACAAGCAGGTTGCCGCGGACCGCGCGGCCAACGGCGGAACGCTGACGCCCTCGGAAAAGAAGCAAGTCAACCACGAACAGAACGCGGCGTCGAAGAACATCTATCACAAGAAGCACAACGCGAAGACGCAGCCGCAGGCGCAGCCAAAGCCGTAGGTTTTTCCTCCACCCCCTGAAGCAAGTGAGGCGCTCCGGTCACGACCGGGGCGCCTCTTCTCTTCACGCTACCCTGGGGCCTGGGTACTTTTCAATGGCGGCGCAAAGCGACCGGTATTAGTTCCCTCGATGTTTGGCAATGATGAGCGTGATGTCGTCGTGCTGCTCATGCGGGCTGAAACGGCGGACTTCATCCACAATCGAAGTGAGCGCAGCCTGGGAAGGCAGTTCACGGTGCCGCTGCAAGGCTTCGATGAGGCGCTGTTCGCCGAATTGCTCATCGGCGGCATTGTAGGATTCGGTGATGCCGTCAGTGTAGAGTGCGAGCGTGTCGCCGGGAAGTAGCTGGCACTCTCCAATCTCGCAATTCCAATCCTTGAAAATACCCAGCACCGTGGCGGTGGCCTCGAGGCGCTCGACTGTGTCATCGCTGTGCAGCAGCAGAGCGGGGAGATGGCCGCAATTGGCGTAACGCAAGCGGCTGGCGGTGTCGTCGTATTCGGCGAAAAAGAGGGTGGCGAAAGAGCCGTCGGGAGTGTTGTCGCAGAAGAGCTGGTTCACGGAACACAGCAGGCGCTGGGGCTGATCGAGAGCGATGGCGCACTGGCTGCGCAGATTGGCTTGGAGATTGGCCATCAGGAGAGCGGCGGCGATTCCTTTTCCGGAAATGTCGCCGATGACGAAGCCGAGCCGCTCCTTGCCGAGATTCAGGAAGTCGTAATAATCGCCGCCGACTTTGCGGGCCTGCATGCAAAGGCCCGCATATTCGAGGGTTTTCAGCGGCGGCTGGGACTGCGGGAAAAGCCTGGCCTGGACCTGCTTGGCAATCTCGATTTCTTGCGCAGCGCGGCGTTCGGTATCCAGCCTCTCGGCAAGAGCGCGGCGTTGGGCTTCGACGGCGTGGGTGACCTCGTCGAAACTCACCAGCGAAAAGGAATTGCCGTCAAGATCCTTGAAACGGGTAAAAACGCCACCCCAGATGGGGGCGTGCTCTCGGCTGGGAGCGGAGGAGTCTGGGGAATTCGCAGCGCGAACGCGCACCTCATACTTGAGACGCTTCAGTCTGGGCGCAAACTGGAAACGAACGCCGCGCTTGCTCCATTCGCGGTACTTCGCGATTACATCTTCGGTGACAAAGGTAATCGGCAGGGGCTGACCAATGAGCTTGTACTGTTCCGAGCCGGGCTCCGGCGCGACTAGCGTGAGGTTGGCGGTGCCGTCCGGAGGGGCCACGGTTAGGAAACGGCGGCCGGGTTGAACGCGGGCATCAAAGATCAATTGAAAGCCGAGTTGGTCGAGGTAAAAGCCGAGGCTTTGCTCGAGATCGCGAACGTAAATCATAACTGACTGAAGACGCAGGTAAGGATCCTGACGATTCAGGCGGACAGCGGAGCCGTCGTTCCACTCCCGAGGAGAGTTGCCCATGGACGGGATTATAAGCCGACGGTCAAACGCACTCCAGGCGCTCGAGAAGTTGGCAAACTAGGGCGCAGCATGCCGCGCCCCTACAAATTCAGCGGATTAGTCTTCGGACCAGCCAAGGCTGGAGAGCGATTGCTGGAGGCGGGCGAGGGGGAGGCCGACGACGTTGAAGTAGCAACCTTCGATGCGGGGGACGTAGCGGCCGGCGCGGCCCTGGATGGCATAGGCGCCAGCCTTATCGTGGGGTTCGCCGGTCGCGAGGTAGCGGGAGATTTCTTCAGCGGAGAGCGCGGCAAAGTGCACCAGCGTGGACTCGACGAAGGTGAGCCGCTCGGCGTCGGGAAGGCGGATGAGGGCGACACCGGTGACGACGGCGTGCGTCCGACCTGAAAGTTTTTCAAGCATATGGCGGGCGTCGTCGGAGGAGCGCGGCTTGCCGAAAATGCGGCCTTCGAGGGTGACGATGGTGTCGGCGGCGATGACGATGGCCGGGCCGACGGCGCGGGCAGCGACCAGCTCGGCCTTGGCAGCGGCAAGGCGCTGGACGAGGTCGTGAGGGGATTCGCCGGGGCTCGGCGTTTCGTCAACGGCGGAGGACATCACCGTGAAGGAGAAGTCGGCGTCGCGAAGAATGCCGGCTCGGCGTTCGGAAGCGGAAGCAAGGATCAACTTCATGGTCGTGACTCGTGACCCCGACAAGGTCGGGGCAGGCCGGCGGGAAGGTTCACTGTCGATAGTTGAAAGTTCTCAGTTGCAGGAGAAGAGAAAACATACCTGAAGCACGGCGAAAAGCCCCATGCAAACCGCTCCAAGACATTCGATCCGTGCAGCATACGATTTTCCTTGCCGAATCGAGCTTCGACAGCTAGCCATGCAATCGCGAAAGAATACTACAAGGCGAGCGCGGTGACAGCCTGTGCTTTGGTCCAGCCGAAGAGGCGGGCGACTTGGACGGGCGACGCGGAGGGGTACAGGGTGCGATATTTCACGGCAATCGCGGTGCGGGCATCTTCTTCGGAGACTCTCCGGGCTTGCCGAACCTGCTGGGGAAAAGCACGTGCCACGAGATCAAAGCGGTTGGAGGCCCACGCTTCCGTTTCCTGCGTGGCGCCGGAGTGCGTGACGATGAGCAGGCTCTGCAGCTCCAACATGGCCTTCTTGAAGCGGGCGTTACCGGCTTGCGTTTCGAGCTTGCAGGCATGCCGAAGTTCGAGCGTCGGGAGCGGGCCGTGCTTCGCGAGCGCTTGCCAGAGTTCCAGCGCATTGCGGCTGATGCGCCCCGCCTCGTAAAACTCCTCCACGTCGCTAACTTCTACGGCTGTTCCCTGCGCCGCCAGGAAGTGCGGAAGAAACTCGAGCGAGAGAAACGTGGCCCGGCCTTTGAAGTATTTTCCGTAAAAGGCGCGGCGTCTCTTCGGAAGCTCGTCCTTCCACTTCCAGATGAGTTGTGAATACTTGCCCCAGCCGGTGGGCGGGCGCTTGGCGACCGCGTAGTAGAGGGAAGAGAGAGGGACGTTTTTGACCGGGAAGAGGACGCAGAAGCCGACGAGGTTGATGAAGCGGACGGCATCCGCGGGAGTCCGGATCGACAGATGGCAGGGGAGTTCGTAATCTGTGTTCCTCCTCATGAGAAGGGCAGAGCCTTTGAAGCATAGGGTTGTTTGCAGGCTTCAGAAAGGACAGCGTATGACTGATTAAGGTACTTGCAATTGGAACAGGACCACATGCCATCTGGTTTTGCATAGTTCCGGCCGAGAAGGAACCGAGCGCAAAAGCCCAGGACAGCGACCCACGCTACCGCCGAGATGAAAAACCAGAGTTGGGAGTCCTCTCTTAGTGCTTTGGGACCAGCCCCAAACATGGCAGCAAAGAAAACGACTAGAAATGGCACGAGGAAGTAGCCGGCCACGGTCAGCGTTCCCCAGAGCCATGGTTTTCCGCCACGTGCACGGGCAAAGGAGGCGATTCCGCCGGTGACTACCATCAGCAGGATAATCTCGAACATATTCGCGTCCGCTATCAGATAACGACGGATTCCTGGTATTCGCCGAAGACGCGGCGGAGGGCGTCGGAGATTTCGCCGACGGTGGCGTAGGCTTCGACAGCGGCGAGGATGGCGGGGAGGAGATTTTCGGAAGTGGCGGCGCGGCGCTGGAGTTCGGCAAGGGCGGATTTGGCGCGGCCGGAGTCGCGTTTGGCGCGGAGAGCGTTTAAGCGGGCGACTTGAGAGCGCTCGATATCGGCATCGATGCGGAGCGTGGGGATGGTGCGCGGCTCTTCTGCGACGAAGTCGTTCACCCCGACGACGATCTGTTCTTTTTTCTCGACGGCGCGCTGGAACTCGTATGCAGCCTTCTGGATTTCGCCCTGGATGAAACCTGCTTCAATGGCGCGCAACACTCCGCCCATCTTGTCGATCTTCGAGAGATAGGTCGCGGCAAGGGATTCGATTTCGTTGGTGAGGGATTCGATAGCGTAGGAACCGGCGACGGGATCGACGGTACTCGTGACGCCGGTTTCGTTGGCGAGGATTTGCTGGGTGCGCAGGGCGATGAGCGCGGCGTCTTCGGTGGGCAATGCGAGGGCTTCGTCCAGAGAATTGGTGTGCAAGGACTGGCAGCCGCCGAGAACGGCGGCGAGCCCCTGAATCGCGACACGCACGATGTTGTTTTCCGGCTGCTGCGCGGTAAGGGAGGAGCCGGCGGTTTGCGCGTGGAAGCGCAGCATCAAAGAGCGCGGATCCTTTGCAGCAAAGCGTTCCGCCATAATTTTCGCCCAGAGACGGCGCGCGGCGCGGTATTTGGCGATTTCTTCAAGAAGATCGTTGTGGGCATTGAAAAAGAAAGAAAGCTGCGGCGCGAATTCATCGACGCCGAGTCCGGCGTCGAGCGCGGCCTGGACATAGGCGATACCATCGGCGAGCGTGAAGGCCACTTCCTGGACGGCGGTGGAGCCGGCTTCGCGGATATGATACCCGGAGATGGAGATGGTGTTCCACCTGGGAAGATTGTCGCGGCACCAGGAAAAAATGTCGGTAACGATGCGCATCGCGGGGCGCACGGGATAGATGTACGTGCCGCGGGCGATGTATTCCTTCAGAAC
Organism: Acidobacteriota bacterium; assembly: GCA_003224525.1. GTDB lineage: Bacteria > Acidobacteriota > Terriglobia > Acidiferrales > UBA7541 > Acidiferrum. Next base: position 22,331 of record QHZB01000181.1, read on the forward strand.
GTCGTTCTGTACGGTGCCGGAAAGTTTTTGGAGGCTGGCGCCCTGCCTTTTCGCAACTGCCACGTAGAGACAGAGCAGGATTGCGGCGGTGGCGTTGATGGTCATGGAGGTCGAGACTTTTTCCAAGGGGATGCCGTCGAAGAGCGTCTCCATGTCCTCGAGGGAATCAATGGCGACGCCGACTTTACCGACTTCGCCGAGGGCGAGAGAATGGTCGGAATCCATGCCAATCTGCGTGGGCAGGTCGAAGGCGACGGAGAGGCCAGCCTGACCCTTGCTCAGGAGGTAGCGATAGCGCTGGTTGGATTCGACGGCGGAGCCGAAGCCAGCGTACTGGCGCATGGTCCACAGGCGGCCGCGGTACATGGTGGGATAGATACCGCGGATGAAGGGATATTCACCGGGGAAGCCGATCGATGCTTCCGTATCGGAGTCAACACTGGAATCGGGACCGTAAACGCGCTCGAGCGGAATGCCGGAGAGAGTAGTAAATCTCTCTTTGCGTTCGGCGGGACTTGCGGATTTGGCTTTGGTGTCGGACATTCTGGGTGCTCGATGGGTTGAGGCCGCGATTGGACTAAGCCAAAACCGCCCCAACCGGGTCGGGGCGCTACAACTTGCTGGCCTTGCGGAACGAAGTTACGGCGAAAAACAGAAATAACAGAGCCACCGCGACGGCGATACCGACGAGCCAACGGGCAACGTCGCGCGTCCAGGCGCGCAAGGCGGCGTTGAGCCAGCCCAGCGCGAGAACGGCAAAAACCGCGCCGATGGCCTCGTGAAAAAGCTGGCGGAGCACGCGCCAGAGACGCCGGAAACCGCCTTGCTGTTCTGGCGCGGCAGCTGCGCTTGCGGCCGTTGACATACAAGCATCTTAACGCAAAACGTGGCGGACAGCAGAAGGGGGATACCGCGCGGTCCCGGCCAACAGGTCCTCAGGAAACCTGAACGAAGGTACTGTGAACGGATTAGAGACAACGGCACGAAGCCCTATTGTATCCGACGATACGTGGGCCTAGAATGGCAAGAGAAGTAAGGGAGAAGCCGCCTTGCAACTCGACGATCACCTGAAAAACCTGCTCCGCGAACTGGGACACGCGATCAATGACACGGTGTCCGACTCCGACCGCATCACGGGTGCGATTGCCGGCGTGCGCGCTCACGGCTACGACATCGTGCTGAAACTGGACGCGACCATCGGGCTGGCAAAACGCGATGCGGCCGCGGCTGAGGCAGAAAAGCTGACGACGCAGGACCGCCGCTTCCTGGAGTCGCTGCGGATTCAGGTGGATCAGGAATCATTTTTGGAAGAGAATGACAGAAAGCCGGCCCCGCGGCTGGCCATGACGCCCCAGGACGTGCGATTTCTAAAGTCACTGCGGATTGCCACGGACGATGGTGAATGAAGAGAATCGTCAAAGTTGCCGGGTTCGGACTGCCGCTGATGCTTGCGGCCGCGGGCGTTTTTTCTTCTCCTGCTGCCGCGCAGGCTCCGGTGGTGGTGCCGATTGTCGTGGATACCGCGGCGCCGATCATCATCAGTGCGGTGAAGCCCAAGCCAAAGCTGACCGGACTTGATAAGTTTGAGGGCTTCGTGATGCACGCCAACAACGCGCAGATCACCGTGCGCGCGAAAGGGAACGACATGGCTATCAGGACGTTCCCGCTTTCGGAAGCCGCCTCCGCGAAAATGCAGAAAATCGTCGACAAGGGCGGCTACCAGTACGGCGACAAAGTGACGGTTTTTTACCAACCCGCTACTTCGAAAGCGATCAAGTTCAAAGGGAAACCCTCGAAACCCATTTGATTCGCGGAGCGGCAGCATGCTTCGCCTGCCTGCGGTTGCCGGACGCTTCTACCCCTCCGATTCTCGGGAACTCACGGCGCTCATTCGCAAATACACCCGCACCCATCCAGGCCAGCCACGCATTGCGGTTAGGGCGTGCCTAGTGCCGCACGCCGGTTACGTCTATTCAGGACACGTGACCGGCGCGGTGCTTGGGGGGATGGCACTGCCAAGGAAATTCATTATTCTCGGCGTGCGGCATTACCCGCGGGGTGAGCCGGCGGCGATACTCTCAAGCGGCGCGTGGCGCACCCCGCTCGGCGACGCGCGGATTGACGAGGCGCTGGCGGAAGCGCTGAAAGAAGCCTGCCCGCTGTTGCGCGAGGACAGCGTGGCGCACAGCGCGGAGCACTCTCTGGAAGTGCAGTTGCCTTTTCTCCAGGCGCTGGCGCCGGACTTCACATTTGTTCCGGTGGCTCTGGGAACGGTGCGATTCGAATCCTTGGTGAGTGTGGGAGAGGGGATCGGGCGGGTGCTCGAGGGTACCAAAGAGAACGTGCTGCTGCTCGCGACCTCGGACTTGAATCATTACGAGGATGACGCCACAACGCGCATCAAGGACCGTAAAGCCATCGAACAGTTGCTGGCGCTCGATCCGCGCGGGCTTTACGACACCTGCCGCAACGAAGAGATTTCCATGTGCGGGCTCGGACCTGCGGCGGCCATGCTCACGGCCCTGAACGCGCTGGGAGTCAAAAAACCGGAATTGGTGAAGTATTCTACATCCGCCGACGTGTCTGGCGACCGCAAAGCCGTCGTCGGCTATGCGGGGATGATCTTTTCCTGACGGCACGAAGAGGAATTTCCTGCCGCGTAGAAAAGAAACGGCTCCCGATGGGGAGCCGTTTCTCGCGATCGTTTCCGATTGGCTTAGTGTGGCCGGCCGGAGGACGGGTGCGAAGACGACGCCGAAGAAGGGGAGGTAGAGGACGACGAACGTCCCGCGCTGCTTCCGCTTGACGAGGCAGACCCGCTCCAAGTGCTGCCACCTCTGCTGGCGCTGGAGCTTCCTCGTTCACCGCCCGAGTAGCGCGGCGCCGGCGGTGGGACACTATTGCGGGCAGGCGGAGAGGAAGCGCTCCGAGTCGCCGGAAGAGTTACAGGGGTACGCGGCGGTGTGACATTGGTTGGCATCGAAGTGGCAGCCGCAGTCCGTCCATTTTCGGCGCGGATCTCGCTACTCTTCGCAGTAGGCGAAGCAGCCGAAGAAGAAGCCGCGGAAGAATTCGTATTCACGAAGCGGTGTTCGCGCGCATCGTAGGCTATGGAAGAATCCTTGCCGAGCGAGACGGCACGAACTGCGGAGTTAGTTTCGACCACCGTCCTCGAAACGCGCGTTGGCGGCCCGGTGGCCACCAAACTGCCGCTCAGGCCCTCGCGCGGCGGTGACTTCAACGTTTCCCATTTTTGTCCGTGTTCGACAGGCATGACCTGCGCGCTCACGCCTTTTGTTCCCACATTAGAGAAAACGCCGCGCTCCAAGTTCAGAGGAGTCTTCCCTTTTTGATCGAGCGGATGCATGGGCACGATGCCGGTCTTGCCGCCCTGGCGAACGAAGACCGCCGTCACCGGATGATAGATGGGGCGCGGGGGATGAACGCCGCGGGGGAAGCGCCTTCCCGGGCCGACTGGATACCCCGGGTATCCGTAGAGAACTGGCGGGGAATAAAACCAGCCGCCGCAGGAGGAATCGAAGAGCCACCCTCCATAGTGATAGGGAGCCCAGCCCCACGGCTGATAGCTGACCCAAGTCCACCCAAAAGCGGGATCCATGAACCATTGTCCATTCGTGAATGGGGACCAGCCGAGGCCCACGCCAAACGGCCTCCAACCGTACCCGTAGGCCCCGCAGGAGGAAAAGGCGCCATAGGTATACAGATCGGCGAATCCCGGGGCGTAATAAGGCGAACCCGTGTATTGCAGCGCCGAGGTCGTGGCGGTGGAGACGCTGTCGATGCGGCCCGAGACCCAGCGATCGAAGTCATCTCCATCCGGAAGGCGGGCGACATTCACGGAAGAATCGTCACCTGCTTTTAGCGAAAGGGACTGGCCCTTTTCGAGCCGCGTCGTGTTCTTCTTGTGCAGAACGGAAACGCGGCCCTTAAAAGTTTCGACCGTGCTGCCATCGTCGTAAGTATCAAGGCGGAAACCGCTCCGGCCGTCGGCTTCCACCGTGAAGTCACCCCCGGTGACGCTGAAGTAGTCGCCGCTCGCAGGATTCACATAGAAAGAAGCGCTGCCCTGACGGAGAACCAGGCGTGTGGTGCGCGCGCCGTCATTGAGCGAGAGGTCATAAAACTCAAGAACGGTGTTTTCTTTCAGGAAAGCCATGGCGCCGTTCTCGAATTCCACTTCGACGCGGCCATTGTCCGTGGCAAGTACATAGCCTTGGCGAATGGGCAGGTTCAGCTCGGCGTTTTCCCACCCCGCTTTCGAGTCCGCGAGGGGATCGCCATGCGTCTCCCGGGCAAATCGGACGTCGCCCTGAACGAGGCTCAGGCGGATGATGCGGGCATGGCTGGAATCCGCCGTGGCTGGATGCGCGCCCACGAACAGCGAACTCAACAGAATCACCAAAATGGAAGGAATCAGTTTACGGGAAGTCATATTCACCCCCTCACGGGGACTCGGCCTACATCATTAGACGGTTAGAAGAGCGGGCAGGTTGCGTGCAATGTGCCCTAAACTATCGTCTCGCCGGGGGATGGCGGCGTCAAGGGGGGACTGCTCCTTGGGTAGCTCAACGGTAGAGCATTCGGCTGTTAAACTACACAGCCGAACACCTTAAGCCCTTGTTTCGGCCTCGGTGAGCTACCAAGCTATCTACTCGAGTTGTTCCCCAGTTGTGCCCCGTGACTGGTGCCGGAGAGAGTTGTCCTTTTGCCAAACAACGAATCGCAGTTGAGCCAACAGGCCAGAAGCGCCCGTGTCGTCCCCCTGGATCAAAGAGAACTCAAGAACGCGACGAGATCCGATTCCTCCTCGGGTGTCAGCACAAGTCCAAAGTGTTTTTCATAAAAATGGACGGCATCCAGCAAAGTCTGAGCGGACCCGTTATGGAAATATGGGGCGCGGGCAGAGAGGCCGCGCAGGATGGGTCCCTTGATTCTGCCCACGTGATCAAATCTGCCATCGATCAACGCTTGGCCCAAGTCAGTCGTGGTTTTGCAGTTGCTCGTCGGCGTCGGCGGAGTCGTGGTTAGATCCAATTTGCACACCGTGATGCTTGGGAGGTAGCTCACATCCAAGCCGCCCAGATTCACAGAAGAGTTGGAAGGGTTGGGGTCGCCGGTTCCGATGTTCAAGGGCGTTGGGAAGGAATGATTGCCCACGTTCGGCGTATCGTGACAGGTGCCGCAGGTTCCTTGAAGGGAAGCAATGCCGCCAGAAACTAAGCCGCCAGCCGACACATCATCGTTGATACCTGCTACACCTGTGATGTTGATGGGCTTGGAATTGAAAATGGCTTGCCCGCGCGCAATGGCAGCCCGCGGGGAATTGTGAGGCATTGACGCCCAGGCGTCAAAGGGATTGAAGATAGCGGAGGTGAACTGGCCGTCACCGGGCGTCACGAGGCCGCCTGGCGGTTCATGGTTGTACTGCGGGGGCGGGAGCAGAAAGCGAACGCTGGAGTTGATTCCGATAAAGAACAGCTGATTGGTCAATGGCAAAGGGCCGCCCGTCGCACCGTGCGCGTCCAATCTGCCTGCGTAATTATCGATGATTTGCGCTGTAGACAAGCCCATCTCGAAATTCACAATTTGCTGCTGCTCTGCTGGAGTCGGCCTTGTTCCATCGCCCTGTGCGTGGCCGGTCGTAGCATCAATGGACTGGTGCGTCAGATCATTCAGGAGCGAATTGGGATAGTTCGAATACTGGATTTTCGTTGTGCCTGTGGCAGCCGATGATTCCCGCCCGTCAAACATGACCGCACTCAGGAAACGCAGGTTGGTGGCAGGCAGCGGCCGCCGATACTGCGAGATTACGTCAGATTCGTTGCAGCCGTAGGGATTGTTCACACTGACGACTCGATAGTCCGCATTTACTGGAACGGCAATCGCGACACGAATCAAGCCGCGTGTCCGCAGCAGGCTATGGGCAGCGGACCGCCCCGCAAGCGTGGAGACATCAATGTTGTGGTTGCAGTTGGAACCATCAACGGTGCGGAAAATGGGGTCCAAACCTTGGGTTAGCAAGAAACGCCGCTGGACATTCGCAGCGGCAATGGACATGCCGTCACTCGGCTGATGGCAAGTGGCGCAGGAACGGCCGTTGCTGCCCAGACTTTGGAAAAACGGTCCGGTCATGTCGATGCCGCCTCCCATGGTGTTGTACGTTTCGGATGCGCCACTTGGATTTGGGAAAAACACACCGTTGGGGATAAAGGTCACGAAAGGAATCTGCTGCCCGCTGGCAGCGGCGAAGGCCATTAGCAAGGCGGCGAGCAGGAAAACAGCAGCAAAGGCGTTACGCCAGTATCGCCGGCTATCTGCCGATCCTCCGCTACCAACACGCGATAGGACATGGCGAAACATGCCGATTGAGACAACAAACCAGTGGGTCTTGTTGGACTGGGGCTGGGCCACGGCAACCTCCTGCTTTCTTAACAACCCAAGGCATCGTGACGGCCGCTTGCGAAGCGTTTCTCGATTTTCGAGAAACTGGCAAGCGCGAGTGGCGACCGAATGGAACCGTTATTCCTTGGGCTCCTATCTATGTAATCGGAAATGACGGGCAAAACACGACAAGGAGGCCGAGGATTTTGCTCTGGCGCTCTAGGCATGTCCCAGAGAGCCCCAATTCAACCGGCGCCCGTGCCAGGCAGACGAGCTAATTCGCGTTGCGAGGGCTGTAGTCACGCGGATTTAATTAGCGTTTTTGCGAGTGGCTATCGCTTTGGCATGTGCGACCAATGTGTCGAACCGCGGGTCACCATGAAGAGCCTTCAATTCTGGGTCCTTGTCGAGTGTTAGAGCTTCTCGCGGCAACAATCCATGATCAACGGCATGACGAACGAGGGAGAGCGCTTCGTCCTTTTTTCCTTCCTTGGCCTTTATAGAGCCTAGACTATAAGTGGTTTCTGCAGCTTCAGGACTATCGGGGCCAATGAGACGACGTTCGAGCTCGAGTAAGTCGAGGGACATTTTTTCTGCTTCGTCGAGCGCCCCCATGTCGGCTTTAATCTCGGCCTCGTTCATCATGTAATGGACGGTGGTAAGGTTTTCCGAGCCGTAGACGCGGCGCTGAATGTCCAAGGTCGCCCTCTCGAGTTTCTCGGCTTCCTGCGGGCGACCTTCATAGAGAAGGATTGCGGCAAGGTTGTCCATTGAGGCCAACGTGTAATGAGCTTCGGGGCCAAGCACACGCTTTTGGATTTCCAGTACGTCACGCTGGATTTTCTCAGCCTCAGGAAGGCGGCGTTCTTCGGAAAGGGTAGTGGCCAAATCACCCATCGTTCCAATGGTTTCCTCATGTTCGGGACCGAAAACGCGCCGCTCTACTTCGATCAAACTGCGCTGTTGAGACTCTGCTTCGGCAACGCGGCCCTGCTGGAACAGTGTCCACGCCAATCGCTGCCTACTCCGGACCGTTTGGGTGTTGTCGGGGCCAAGGGCCAAAGTGGAAAGCTGGACGCTGCGTTCCAAAAGCGCTTGCGCTCGCGAATAGAGGCCGAGATTATTGTAGGCCATGGCCATGACATGCATGAGGCGAGCCTGGAGTTCCGGATCATGGCCAAGACCGGTGTCGATGTCGTGTGCGGCTTTGTCGAGCAGATCGCGAGCGGTGAGAGTATTCCCCAGTTTTTGGTCAGGATCGGCCACTTTGAAGATACCGGTCATGAACTGGGCGATGCGGTCTGCGCGGTCACGCTCGCGGGTAATCCGCCGGAGTTGCACCGCTTGCAACAAGGCGAAGCCAGCCAGCAGCAATAGCAGCGCTGCCGCGACCCCCACACCGGCCCGGTGTCGGCGAAGATATTTCCTGAGCTGGTAGGAAATCGTGTCCGGCCGCGCGCTAATGGGCTCATGCCTGAGGTATCGGCGAAGGTCATCGCCGAGAGCCAGTACAGACGCGTAGCGTTCCTCAGGTTTTTTCTTGAGAGCCTTGGCAACGATTGTGTCCAGATCGCCGCGAAGCCGCCGGCAGAGTTTTTCGGGCGTGTTGCCTCGGTTTTCCGCCGCGGCCATGTCGCTCGATGAGGCGACGGCCTGTGATGCCAAAGCAGGATCCGTTTCGGTAATGGCTTTAACAAGATCCGCCGGAGAATGGGGACGCGGTCCTACCGGGTGCTGCCCGGTGAGTAAGACGTACAGCAGCACCCCGAGCGCATATACGTCAGTTGCAGTTGTAATCGCGCCTCCCGTCACCTGTTCGGGCGCTGCAAACAGCGGCGTCATGGCGTTGCCAGCGCCGAGCGTAAGTAGCGTTGCTGCGCTGGAGCTTGTGTCGTCGGCGAGGAGTTTGGCAATGCCGAAGTCCAGGAGTTTCACAGTTCCTTTGCTGCTTACTAACACATTCGAAGGCTTGATATCTCGATGGACAACCAGATTGGCGTGAGCGTGCGCGACGGCGCCAAGGACGTCCAGAAAAAGCTCTATTCGTGCGATCACTCCCAAAACATGCTCATCGCAATACTGGTCGATCTGCCCTCCTGTCACATATTCGAGAACAAGATAGGGCTCCCCCTTGCGTGCAACTCCAGCATCAATCAACTCCGCGATGTGAGGATGCGCAAGCTGGCCGAGAATCCTGCCTTCGCGCTTGAACCTCTCAGCCGCTCCTTGCGAGGCAACGGCGAAATTCAGAAACTTGATCGCCACTTGTCGCTCGAAGCGGCCATCGATACGTTCGGCCAGCCACACCTGGCCCATTCCGCCATCGCCGATGCGCGAGACCAGCTTGTATGCACCGAGGGTTTCACCTGTTGAGGACAGTTCGATTGCAGGACGGGCGGGTTCCTCTTCCAGAAAGTGTTCCTGAGCCAGTGCGCGATGCTCCTCCAAAAGGTTCTCAAGGAGAGCGGCTAAGTCCGATCTTTCTGCGCGGAAAGTAGCTATCCACTCTGTGCGCTCCTGCTCGGACAGCGAAAGCGCATGGTCCAAGTACGGACTGATTTCCTGCCAACGATCAGGGTTCAATAGCCCCACGGTTCCTCACACTTCCAGATCGGCGCGAATGCTGCGATGCAGATAAATTCGCGCTTTCTCCCATTGGCGTTGTATGGTTCGTTCGCACACGTCTCTCATCGCAGCGATTTCGGCGAACGAAAACCCGCAAAAGAACTTCAAGTCAACTATCTCCGCCAGTGTCGGCTCCGCCTTAGCTAGTTCATCCAGGGCGTCGCTGATCCGAACGAGCTTGCGGTCATTCACAGGATGTTCGAGTTCGGCCCCAAGCGACGTAATCTCAAATTGGCCACCTCTCTTCTGAGCCTGGTGGTTGCGCGCATGATCAATGATTAAGCCCCGCATCACGCGAGCGGCATAACCCATGAATCTGTTGTGATCAGGGAAGGACGTCCCATCTTTGCCGGCGATTTCGATATACGCTTTATGTAGAAGCGTAGTGGCACCGAGGCTCATCGGTGAGCCGTGCCGCGCCAATTCACACTTCGCGAGGCGGCGCAACTCCGAGTAGAGGGCGCTAAAGAGTGCGTCCGCAGCCGCCTTGCTTCCGCGCTCGGCCGCCTCCATTAGCGCAATCAAGCTGGATTCGCTCCCCAAAGCAGTCCTCTCAAAACCGGGTGCAATTAAAAGTGCGAGTCACCGTGGGATTGCGGCCAGCCGCAGGTGACTTCACCGGGCTATCTCCGAGTGTCATAGTTGGCATAGCGGGCTTAGAATCAAGCCAGTAGGGATGTCGTCTATCCATTTTCAGAGGCAACCGACGTCAGGAAGGTTCCCCGTAATTTAGAACTGCTTGACTCGCACTTTTAATTACACCCCTCAAAACCGGTCTCCTTGGTATGGCTCGCGAAGAGTTTACCCTTGATTTTAGCGCAAATTTCGGGGCTATGCGGCATTTCGTGGGTATGCCTGCGCCTTGGGGTAACGAACTATAGAAGCTGCAATTTGGACCGAGGTTCATGCACAAATAAGATAAATGGAGATTTTTTCCTCCCTGCTTCCTTGACACCCTGAAAGTGAAAAGCTAGTTTCAAAAGGGGGGAGTGTCAGGCTTACTCGCGCGGTGTCCTGCGGTCCGTCGTCCTTTCTAGGAAAAGGGGCGTTTGCGAGCCAAATGGAGTTTGCTCACGACCGTGAAGCAGTCGAGTCCTAGACTTGGGGAGAGGAATTTATGCGAAGCATTCATAGGCTTTTGGCCATTCTACTGTTGCTGGTTGGAATTCTGACGAGTGCGCGCGCCTACGGACAAGGCGGCGCGACGGGAGCCATCAGCGGCGCAGTGGTGGATACGAGTGGCGGGTCGGTTGCCGGAGCTGAGGTGCAGATCATCGACACGCGCACGGAGTCGCTGGCGCGCAAGGTTTCGACAAACGCGGAGGGATCGTTCGTCGCGCCCCTGCTCCCGCCAGGAACCTACATCGTGGTGGTAAATAAATCGGGCTTCGCGGAGGCCAAAGCCTCGGGCATTGAAGTGCGCGTCACAGAGACCACCAAAGTCACGATCGCGCTCAAGCCCGGTGCGGTGAGTGAGAAGGTGGAAATATCCGCGCAGATTACAAGCGTGGAAACAACCAACGCCGCGACCGGCCAGTCGCTCGGCACGGAGACCGTGCGGGAATTGCCGCTGGCCACGCAGAACTATCAGCAGTTGCTGACGCTTTCGGCTGGTGCGCAGAGCGAACTCAACGCGGCCGCGCAACTTGGCCGCGGCAGCGTGAAGCTGTTTGTGAATGGACAGCGCGAGGACAACAACAACTTCCTGATCGAAGGCATCAGCGCAACCGACTACAACGTGGCGCAAGCTTCCTACGTTCCGCTGCCGAACCCCGACGTGATTCAGGAGTTTAAGGTTCAGACTTCGCTCTACGATGCCAGCCAGGGAAGAAATGGCGGGGGAAACGTCAACGCCATTCTGAAATCCGGAACAAAGGAATTTCACGGTGATGTCTATGAGTATTTCCGCAACGATGTTCTGAACGCGAACGAGTTCTTCCTTAACAAGGCTGGCCTGGCGCAGCCCTCCGTGAAGCAGAACATTTTCGGGGGCAGCCTCGGCGGAGTGATGGGCAAGGAAAAGTGGGGATATTTTTTCCTGAACTACCAGGGCACCCGTCAGCGCAGTGGCCTTTCGCCAGGCACGTTCATCAGCTCGAACATTCCGCTCCTGCCCGCGGACCGCTCGCCGGCTAGCCTGGAAAGCGTTTTTGGTCTCTCCAGCATCGATCCCATTCTTTCTAGCAGCAGTGGCACGGGGCTCTTCGAGCGGCTTGACACTACGGGAGAGTTCGGACCGCAGAGCGGGTTCCTGATTCCGTCCGGCCAGGTTGCTCGAGGGTGCACCGTTGCGTGCACGCCGGGGTTGACCAATGGAGTCGTGAATACCGGGTCCTTCGCCTTGAGCAGGCCCGGAAAATTTACCGACGACCAGTTCACCTCGAACTGGGACCGGGAATTCCGCGGCGGCCAAGACAAGATCTCGGCGCGTTTTTTCTACTCTAATTCGGAAAGTTTCCTGCCGTTTGGGGGCGGTGACCTCCAGGAATCGCTCGGCAGCACGCTGGCCAGCAGCATCAGCTCGACGTCGTTGAATTTCCCCTTCGATACGCCGGTGAGCGCGCGTTTCTTCAACGCCACGGAAACGCATCTCTTTTCGCCAACACTGGTGAACGAATTCCGCTTCGGCTTCGTGCACATCAACGATCAGCTGAACAATGTGAACCCGGTGACCACCGACGACATCGGCATCCTCCGGCCGACCACTTCGGTGACTAAGTCCATTTACAAATTCGTTTTTGCCAGCTCCGGCTTTGAGATCGGTCCGGCGCCGTTTGGGGATCAGCACCAGGCGCAGAACAACTACAATTTCGTGGACACCGTGAGTTGGGTAAAGGGCGCACACGTGTTGCGCTTCGGCGGAGAGTTCACGCGCGTGAATCTTGACAAGCTCTTCCCGCAGGTATTCAACGGCGAGCTTTTTTTTACGAATACTTCCGACGGAAACACGGATTTCCAGAATTTTCTTCTGGGCACCCCGCAATTCACTTTCGGTGGCGGCGGCGTATATAACCACCAGTACCGCAGCAATAATTATGGTTTCTTTGCCCAGGACGATTGGAAGATCCGCCACGATCTGACGTTGAATCTCGGCATCCGTACGGAGATCTTCGGCGGCTTCCACGACAATTCGTGCCACATTGGAAACCTCGATCCGGCTCTGGCGAATCAGGGGCAGTTTCCGTTTGTCTACCCTTCGTGCGTCAAGGCCCTGAATCTCGCAGGTCTGAGCGGAAGCGCCAACAGCACAACTTACGACAATAACTATTCAACCGGATATGGACCGCGCATGGGACTGGCGTATGACCTCTTCGGTCATCATACGGCAACGATTCGCGCGGGCTTCGGCATTTATTACGTTCGTGAAGACGTGGGCACCGTGGATCAGCTTTCGTTCCAGGCGCCTTTCCTTCCCGTCGCGTTTGGCTCCAGCATAGCCGGTTGCATGGGCAGCATCTATTCTCGAACGCCTCCGGCGGGCTGCCCAAATCCAAATCTGAACGGCCTGCCCGATGCCGGCGCACTCGATCCCACGTTTGTGCCGTGCCTGGCCGTGTTCCAGGGTTTTCCAGGGAACGACACGACGCAGGCTGCGAACTACGGAGCGGCCTCGGGCGCCGCCTGCCCTGGCGCGCTCCTATCCACGAGCATTTTCGGACTTCAGGTGCCGCGGCACTACGTCGTGCCCAGCACGCAGCAGTGGAATTTGACGGTACAGCGCTCGCTGGGCCGCCAATGGGTGCTGGAGGTGGGCTACGTGGGCACACACACTGTGCATCTGCGCGAGACGCGCGACAACCTGCAATCGCAGCGTGCGTCCGCGGCGAACCCAGTGAAAATCAACAGTCCATTTTGCAATCCCAATCCTTGCGTCATCACGACGAACACCGTTAACAATGCCGTGGCGCGCTCGCGGGCACAGGGTATCAACGGCTACGCGGGATTCCAGCTCTTCGCCAACGACGCCTATTCGCACTATCATTCGCTGCAGACCTCGCTCACGCGCCGTTGGGGGGCAGGCTACTTCCAGGCTGCCTACACCTTCTCGAAATCCACCGACGCGACGTCCACTGGAAATACGGCGTTCAATACCGCCTTCAACGATGAGTCCACGCTGGACGCTTCGCGCGGCCTATCGGACTTTGACCGGCTCCACCGATTTGTCGCGAGCTACCGTTACGACCTGCCGTTTTACCGGAATGAAACGGGAGTGAAGGGCGCTCTGCTGAGCGGCTGGGCTTTGAGCGGGATCACCATCTATCAGTCCGGCACACCGTTCTCAGTGACGGATTCCGCAGCGGGGACGGGCTTCCTTGGCGCGGGCTTCACTCCTGGTACGCTCTCCGGCAGCCTTGCGAGCGGCAGCACGCTCGCCAGTACTTTGACTTCGGGGAACATTCAGAGCCGCGTCGATGGCGGCTACTTGAACGTCAACGCCTTCACCACCGCGCCGCTGCTCTATCCGGCGCAGTGCGACCCGGTCAACAACCCGAACTTCTGCACCACAGACTTTGGCAATCTCGGCCGGAACGTTTTTCGCGGACCGCACCAGCAGAACTGGGACTTTTCGCTGATCAAGAATATCAAGCTGACCGAGCGCCAGCAGCTGCGATTTACGACCGACTTCTTCAACATTTGGAACCACGCGAACTTCAGCAATCCATCGATCAACGACGTGGAGAGCATTCCGCACGATCAGATCACCGGGCAGCCGCTTACGACCGGGCCGTTCGGCAAAATCACCAGCACCGTGGGCACGCCGCGGCTGATTCAGTTCTCGCTGCGGTACGCGTTCTAGTTCGAAAGATTGTGACCAGGCGGCAAGGGCACCCGCCGCGGTAGCTCCCCTTGCTTTTTGCATGGGGGCTAGTCAGCGCGGGCGGGCCGCGCAATCGGGTGACGCCGCCCTTCGCCGCGAAGTGATAAGATTCCCGTCCGGACAAGACGACCATGACACGAATCGCATCACGCGTTTCTCAACTTAACGGTGAAGGCGCGCTGGCGGTTTATTCGCGCGCCAAAGAACTTGAGCGCCAGGGACGTTCGATCATTCATCTGGAACTGGGCGAACCGGATTTTCATCCCGCCGCGCCGGTCGTGGATGCGCTGCGCAATGCCGTAGCCGCGGGGCGCGACCGTTACTGCTCCACGCGGGGCGTGCCGGCCCTGCGCGAAGCGATTGCGGAGTATTTGAAGCGCACGCGCAGCGTAGATGCAGCGGCGGAACAGGTTCTCTTGGCCCCGGGCTGTAAAATGGCGCTCTCCCTGGCGATGATGGCGCTGATCGAGCCGGGCGACGAGGTGCTTTACCCCGATCCGGGATTCCCAATTTATCCATCGTTCACTCGCGGGCTGGGCGCAACGGCCGTTCCTTTTGGGCTGGAAGAGAAAAACAAGTTCCAGCCCGACGTGGAGGAAATAGCACGGAAGGTCACGCCGCGCACCAGCGCCATCATTTTCAATTCACCGAACAATCCGACAGGGACAGTTTTCAGCCAGGCGGCTCTAGTAAAACTTGCGGCACTTGCGGCGAGGCACAACCTGTGGATGATTTCGGACGAGGTTTATGCGCGAATCTTGTTCAGCGGGGAATACAAGTCCATCTGGTCGCTTCCCGGCATGGCGGAGCGCACCGTGATCATTGATGGATTCTCCAAAAGCTTTGCCATGACCGGCTGGCGGCTGGGGTACGCCGTGGCGCCCGTGGAGGTGATCGATGCCATGGACCTGCTGGTGCTGAACACCTTCACTTGTGCGGCGGAATTTACCCAGGTGGCGGCCATCGAAGCGCTGCGCGATTCCACAAACGCCGTGGAGGCGATGGTGGCGGAGTACCGCCAACGGCGGGATCAGTTCGTCGCCGGTCTCAACAAAATCCACGGATTTCGCTGCCAGGCGCCAGATGGTGCTTTCTACGCGTGGGTAAACATCGAGAATACGGGGCTCTCCGCGGAAGAAGTACAGAAGCTTTTGCTGGAAGAGGCAGGCGTGGCGGGAATTGCCGGGGCGGCCTTCGGTCCGGGCGGCAAAAAATATCTGCGCTTCTCGCTGGTCAGTGCCCGGAATCTGCTCGAGGAAGCCCTGGAACGCATCCAGCGCGTTTCGGTTCACTGGCGCGCCGCGGTTTTACGTTGATTGGTGAGTTTTCTTAAGGTCGTGGAGCATCCAGGGAGCCGGCGTGGGACCGGGAAAAATGAAAAGTTTGATTCATTTTGGCGCTGCTCTGCTCTTGACCCTCGCGGGGAAAGCAACGGCGCATGCGCAGGCGAAACCGCTCCCTAGCGCTGACGTTCAGAGAATCTACGACCGACTTCTGAAGCAGGTCGATCAGATTCCCATCTACGACAACCACTCGCACGCAACATTTCCCGATGACTCCGACATGGACGCCATGGCTTCACCCCCCGGGGAAAGCACGGTGATGCGCCTCCGCGACACTAATCCGGAATTTGTCGCCGCTGCGAAGGCGCTCTTCGGCTACCCCTTTGATGATTTCAAGCCCGGACACGCGAAGTGGCTCGTCGACAAGAAGAAGGCTGCGGAAGCGGCGGGCGGCACGGCGTACTGGGACAGCATCCTCGACAAAATGAATATCGAGACTTGTCTGGCCAATCGCGTGGCGCTGGCCGCGTACCTCGATCCCCAGCGGTTTCATTGGGTGTTCTTCGTCGATTCCTTCCTCTTTGCTTTCGACAATCACAATCTCATCGCCAAGAACGGCGACATGGCCGTATACATTCCATTGCAGGAAAAAGTGCTGCAGCGCTACATGAAGCAGGAAAACATGAATGGCCTGCCCGCCGATCTAGCCGGCTACGAGGTTTTCCTCCGCCAAACGCTCGCGGACAACCAGAAAAAGGGCGGCGTGGCCATGAAATTTGAGGCCGCTTATTTCCGCACCCTCTATTTCCGCGATCCGAGTCGTGAAAAAGCGGAAGCGATTTATGCCCAATACCGCGCCGGCGGGGTGCCCTCCGAAGAGGACTACAGAACATTCCAGGATTACATCTTTCGCGTGCTGATCGATCAGGCGGGCAAGCTGAAACTCCCCGTACATTTTCACAGCGCCGTCGGCATTGGAGATTACTTCAGCCTGCGCAACGGCAACCCGCTGAATCTGGAAAACGTGCTGCGTGACCCGCGTTACAGCAACGTGAATTTCGTGCTGATTCACGGCGGCTATCCCTACACTCTGGACATGATCTGGCTGACGGCCGCGAAGAACGTGTACACCGATTCCTCGCTCGTGGGGTATTACGTTTACCCCTCGGAGTTGAAGAGCATTCTCAAACAGTGGATTTCGCTGTACCCGGAGAAAATCATGTTCGGGTCGGACGCCTTTCCGTTCAACGATGCCGTCGGGGCGGAAGAGACCTTCTGGCTGGCGGCGCGCTCCGCCCGGACAGCCGTGGCCGCGGCGCTCGCTGAACTCGTTGCTGAAGGCGCCTTCAGTGAAGAAAAGGCCGTCGAGCTGGCGCGCCTGTATCTGCACGACAATGCCGCAAAGTTGTATGGAGAGAAGAAATGAGCACCCCGGCGAAATCGAAGCACGTCGCGTGGAAAAGCGTGGAGCGCGAGCAACTCAATCCCCTCATCGGCCGCGAAATGCTGGTCGGCGATAAAATCATGCTGGCGCGCGTGCTGATGAAGAAAGGCGCGCACGTGCCGTTGCATCACCACCACAACGAGCAGGTGACCTACGTCCTCGAAGGCGCGCTGAAGTTTGCCATCGATGGCCAGGAGATCGTCGTTCGCGCCGGCGAAGTGCTGTGCATCCCGCCGCACATGCCGCACGAGGCCTGGGCGCTCGAAGATACCGTGGACCTCGACGTCTTCGATCCCCCGCGCGAAGACTGGCTGAACAAGACCGACGACTATTTGCGACACGGTCGCTAGAGTCCTGCCAGCCTGCGATTCCGCGGAACGCCTCAACTTTCTCGATTGCCCGACGATAGGCCGGCGATCCATCCTTTTCTCTTTTGTCCTCTTTCCCTTGAAAGGGCATGGACAAAGGGCCATGGTGTTGTTTACCGTAGCTACGTGGCTGAATCCATGCGTGGGCCAGCCCTCTGAGGGGAGCATCATGAAGAGGCTATTTGCATCGGCATTTCTGCTGCTTGGGAGCGTGGGTGTTACGCAGGCACAGGTAAGCGCGCCCACTTTAAATATTGACAGGGGGAACGTCGCTCAGGAGTTCTCGGCGACTTCCGCCGCAAAGGCCACGCTTCAGAGTGACCTTGCTGTGGCCGACACGTTTTCCGCGCCGGCAGCCAAACCGGCGAATACGTTCAGAGCGCCCGTCGTCGCCACGGCCCTGGCGCTGCCACTCGACAACGCCGAGCCGGCTGCGCCGTCACCGCGGCCGAGGTTTCTCTACGGTGGCCGCGACGACTACCGCTGGCAGCTGGGTATCGCCGCGAGCTGGTTGCGCTTTCGATCCTCGGTCTTCAATGCCAACGCCATCGGCATCAACACTTCGGTGGTGTACTTCACCAACGACTGGTTCGGGGTTGAAGGAAACATTACCGCCGTCTTTGCCTCCACGATTTTCGCCAACGAACACGTGAAGATTACAACCTATGGCGCCGGTCCAAAGATCGCCCGGCGGCAGAAACAGTGGGAACCCTGGCTGCACGCAATTTTTGGCGGCGCTCACGAACAGCCCCAGGTTATCGGACAGGGCCGCAACTCTTACGCCATCAAGGCCGGTGGTGGAGGGGATTACCGCTGGAACCCACGCATTTCTTTCCGCTTGGAAGGCGACTACGTGCGCACCGGCTTCTTTAGCCAATCGCAGAACAGCTTCCAAATTGCGGGCGGAGTCGTTTTCCACTTCTAAGACGGGGCCCCGCTCGGATTGACGGGCCCCCGTCGAAGCCTCCTTCAGCCTTACAACGTTTCTCCGGTGGCGCTCGGCTACCAGATCTTGCAAGCTTGCTCGCGCACCATCGACTCGCCCTTTTTGCAGCCGAAAGCCTTGGCAAACTCCGCCATATTCGAAAGCGGTCCGTTGCCGCGGAACCTGGGCAGCGGGTGCGGGTTGGTGTTGGCCATCAACCGCGCGTATTCGATCCGCTCATTGGCGCCCCAGACTTGCGTCCAACCGAGGAAGACCGAGCAATTCGAACATCTTCGCGACATGCTTCGTGTAGGCCTCGCGAAGTTGCCTTCGATTTGAAACCGCGGCGGTTGCCACTCGCTCTGGACCCTGGCCGCCATGCGATCTGTGTGTGATACGGAGGAAGCGGCAGTCGCGTTACCAGAGGCCTCGGATACTCAATCCTGCCGAGAAACGCCGGTTGGGATCAGCGTAGAACCGTACCGTAGAAGACGTTTCGTCCACCGCGCAAGTCTCTTCCGTAGGATAGAACGACAGTCAGGTTTCGCGAGACTCGGACCTTGCATTGCGCGCCGGCATCCCAGAGCCAGCGCTGTGATCCGAAAAGGCCCGAGGAATCGGCCACCGCGCCATTGTCGAGAAATGGACCGAGCTTCACGGTGAAGAAACCGTTTTGATAAATGTTCTTGTCCAACTCCCAATTTGCAAGAAAAAATCGCCGCCCGAGCGGAGCAGCGCCCTTCTGGCCGTCAAACGTTCCGGCATGCCCGCGAAGCCAGAGGTCGTTGTCGCGTTCGATGCCCAATTCGAATAGTTCATCAAGAGTGGCTTTGCCTGCGGTTGCGCCTGCCTGAATCTGCGCTTGCATCTCAAAGTCGTCACCTTTTGCGCGCGGAAACGAGTGCGCGCGAAGCGATCCGCGGAGCGTGGCGAACGGCCCGAGAGCATCCGCAAACTCGCGGCCGGCCCGCGCTTCGGCGGAAGAATCCAGCGTGAAACGGCGCTCCGGCACGCGCACCAAAGTTCGCTTGACGCCCAGCCATGCTGCAACCGACGTCGCGCCGGTGAAGAACGCGCGCTCGGCGGGCGAAGTGTGACCGCTGAGATTTCGAAAGTTCCGATTGGCGAGCTCCGCGCCGGCGCTCCAGCTCCAGCGGCCATTCACGATGGAATCGACTTCCGCTCCAACTGCGGCGCGGCGCATGTTCAAGTCCGTCAGCGGCGTGCCCGCGCCAAGAAAAGTTTGCGCCAAGTTCCAATTTTCGTTGCGCGCATCGGCGTAAAGGCGCAAGCGCAGGCTGGGATCGCCGTAAAGGGGCAGCGAAAGCGCGAGAGAAACGCGACGTTTTTCCGAATCCCATCGTGCGAGCGAGGTCAAATTCACAGCATCGCGGCCGAGATTGTAAAGCTCCGGATAGATCGTGGCGTAAGGCAATCCGCTCAAGAGCGAAACGATGCCCTCTACCTTGGAATCGCCCCAGCCGTTTCTCTCCGCCAGATGGAGCGTCAGGTCGTAATTGCCGGATTCCGCCGGATGGAGTTCGATCCGTGTACTGGAAAAAACTCCCAGATAGTCCAGCCGTGATTGTGTCGCGAGCAACGCATCATTTGTCAGGATTTGCGGAGCGTTAAACGCCAGTGCGCGGTTTCGGAGGGATTCTCCGAGCTGCAACGACGGCCGAAAGGCGACGCTCCCGAGCCGCGGTTTTTCTTCGCGATTCCAATACTTCAGCGCTGCTTCCAGGTTGCCTTCCAGGAAATAAATCGTGGCGAGAAACTCGCGCGAGTATGCGTCCTCGGGGTTCAGGTCGAGCGCCTTCCGCAGGCGCTCCTTTGCAGTTCGAAAGTCTTTCTGTTTGTACGCCGTGCCGGCCAGCTCAACGAAAAACCGCGGATCTTTGGGAGCCTTCCCTAATCCCGCCTCGAATGCCAGTTTCGCTTCGCTCCATTTTTCCAGGCGCGCGAGTGCCAGACCCGCCAGGAAATCAAGTTCTGGTGATTGATCGGCCGTGCCTCGGGCAAGCGTGGCGGCCTCATCCCAGTGCCCCGCATCAAAAGCAATTTGCGCGGCAGTCAGGCGGGCTTGCTCAGAGGAACGACTCTGAGGGAACAACGGCGAACCCAGAATCAATACCGCGACTAGAAATCGGATCACACGGCCTTTTCGGGGAGAACCAGCAGCATCCAATTGTGGTTCGGCCGCCATTCCTTTTCAAAATCGGCGCGCTCGATCCGGAGAAGTTTGCCACGCAGAGGATCGTTGATGAAAACGGCCCCGCTTTGCCAATCGATGCCTGTTACGACCACGTAGTGGAGCTGGTTTCTGTGGCTACCTGGCTGAATGCTCGCGATCAGCGGCCGGCCCTGTTTTAGTTGTTCGAGAAGGTCCTTCCAATCTCCGTTGAGAGGAAACACGCGAAAGCCCGACTCCTTGAGATAGCTTTCCATGTCGGAAGCATGAATGCCACGGGCTTTCGGCGAAAAAAGCCGTCTTTGGATTGCTGCGGGGTCGCTGCGCTGCGCGTCAATCCCCGCGCCATGAGCGTTCCAGTATTCAAGGAGCATGGAGATAACGGCTGACCCGCAGCCATCCTCGCTCTGCTTCACGTAGGGCACATCGAGCCACACTCCGGCTGTTTCCTGGGGTGAAGGATGAATCGAACTTCCCAGGAACAATAGCAAGAGCATGCCGCAAGCGATCCGGTTGGTTCGCGTAAACCAAGCCTCCTCTAGCGCGAGGATCAGCGCAGCGCGATCGCCAGGACGATGATGGCCAGAGCGATCACGATGATCCACAGCAAATCCCGATCGGAGATGCGTCCCGCTGCAAAATCGTTTTGCGCTTGGCGGGAACGTTCGGCCAGCTTGGCAAGATCTTCATCGTTCAATTGTCCAACGGCCTTATCCACTCTCTGATATTCGAGGTTCGAGGATTTCAGCGCTTTTTGGGCGGCATCGGAAGAAAGCAGTGTTCGAACGGCTTCTTCGTTTGCCTGGCGCGTGTGGGCCGGCCGCGCGGCGTCCTTGTTCAAATCACCGAGTGAGACGACGTGTTGTTTGTCTTGGGCCCCGGCCGGGACTCCCGCCAAACCAAACAAAAAGGCCATGGCCACGACCGGCACACACATCTGCACGCGAAAACGCATTCTTCCTCCTATTTTGGCCGGGTAAAACCAGTTTACGGACTCCCCCAGGTTGTGACAAGAAGCTTCTCGCGAAATCTTCCGCCCGGACAATCGCGGGAGCGCGTGCGGCTTATTTCGCGGGCAGCGGTTGTTGGTACTTGGTGAGGTCCACGGACTGCCACTCGCCTTTGATGATGCCTGAGCGAATCTGCGCGGCGGTCTTGCCTTTCCTGGATTGCTCGTAGCTGTAGAAATCCTCATTGATGCAGATGTTGCATCCCGCGCCGTGTTTGCTGGCGAAGCAATCGAGCAAGCTGCCGTGTCCCTGGCTGCGGTCGCAATGGCAATAGCAGGGCTGCTGGTACAGCGTCTTCTTGATCTTCGCGGCGATGGCGTAGGCATTTTGCACGACGGGATCAGGGAAGAATTCGGGGCTCATCGTTGCGGGAAGCGCAGCCTGCGGGGCTTGCCGATGATAGGCGGGCACAGGCTCATTGGCCGCGGACTGCGTCGGATTCGCGCCTTGTGAAGATTTCGAAGCGGCCCGCTCGGGAATCAACGCCAATCCCAGCGCAAAGCCGAAGAGCGCCGCGGCGCTCAAGAATCTAGAGATTCCATTTCCACGCATACTCGCCCCCTTCATGGCTCAATCGCAGCACTGTCGCTGGATCTCTAACTTTAAGGCTGTCAGGCGCAAATTTCCACTCTGTTGCCCGTGAGGCACATTTAAGAGCAACGATCACGGGAACTTTATCGCCACCAAGCAGACGGCAGGACACCCTTGGCGCGGAGGCGGGCAATTCGCAGCCAAACTGCGGTTGCTAGTTCAGTGCAGCCTCAACTGCAGCATATCCCGGAGGCGGCGCGGATGCTTTCGCTTCGAGATGCTTGGTACGAAGATGACGCTGCACGCGGCGGCCCCAGCCCCTCACAAACGAAAAGTTCAGCGCGCCGCCGATGGCCGAGCTGGCGAGTGGAATCAAACGTCCAGCCCACTTTTCCGCTGTCTCGGCGCCAATTTTCGCGGCGAAGCGTTCCGCGATGCGCGGGACGAGTTTAACGAGAATCTGTTTTTCGGCCAAATCCTTGCCGTAATCGATGCCAGAGGCCGCCGCGGCCGCCTTCCACATTTCAATCCTTTGGTCGCGGCCGTGAGCTTCAAATCCGTAGAGCAGAGAGAGGCGTTGGATAAGCCGCAATGTGATCACCGTGAGCAGGCTGGCATCCGGCAAAAAGGTCATCATGCCGCCGAGGCCGAATCCCGCGCCTTCGGCAAGCGCCAGCCGTTCGGCATTGCGAATCAGCTCCGTGGCAATGGCGTCCAGACGGTCCGTCGGAACGTCTTTCATCCGTGCGAAGTCCTGAACCCACAAGCCGTGCTTGTTCGCGAGATGCAGCCGGAAATCTTCTGGGTCAATCTCGACCGAACGCAGCCCACGAAGAACGCCAAACCGGAAAAAGCGGCCGAAGGTACGCCCTGCCAGCGAGCCTTTTACCGAGTTGTGTAACTCTGCCATGTCTATTAGCATCCTAAGGCGATTAGCATCGCCTGGCAACCACCGCGTTCGATGCCTGTGCCCGTGGTACCAGCCCGGCGAACCTCGGGAAAGGGGGGAGTTACCCACAAAGCGGCAAGAAAACCGCAGTCCTACTTGACGCCGCGCGGCTTTTGGGTAAACTGCATTTTCTTTATGGCCACGATGCCGCAATTCATTCCCTCCGAAGTCGTGCACGATCTCGACTTCCCGCAGCGTGAGGCCGCCTTTTTCTACGGCCTGTTCTTGCGCGGTCATTCCGCGGACAAGTTGCGGCGAGACATCGAAGTGCCCGCGGTTGTCCTTGCCAAGTGGCACCGCGAGGCAGAACGCGACCCGCAGCTTCGTGATATTTTTGCGCGCATGGTGGATTACCGCCGTCACGTCTTGGCCATCTTCGATATCCTGGTGGGTTCGGACGGCCACCCCCAGCGCGTTCAATAGCCTCCCCATTTCCCGTGCGGCCTCCTTAGCTCTTCTCCGCCGCGGTTCTCCCTGTACCTTCGTTCAGGTCAAAAAGTGTCAGGCAACCAAACTAGCTGTTCCATGATCTAACCGACTCCGGGGGCAAGTCTTAGAAAATGCAAGAGATTCCTCTGATTGACGGGGAACTTGTCTGGGGTTAGAATCGGAACGTCCACGAATTTGAGGTGTCTTCATGTCAAGGGTAGTACGGACCCTGTTCGTTTCTATTTTTTTGATGGCTATCGCTATTCCATCGGTTTCCGCCGAGCAGGCGCAGGATCCGGGAACTCCTCCAGTACCCCAAAAGTTGGACAAGGAAGCAAAGCGGAAAATGAAGAGGACGATGAAGGAGTTGGACAGCGCCTACCGGCAATGGCTAACGGAAGACGTCACTTATATTATCTCTCCGGAAGAGCGCAACGCTTTCCTTCAACTGGATACCAACGAAGAGCGCGAGCAATTCATCGAGCAGTTCTGGCTGCGGCGCAGCAGCAATCCCGACCTTCCAGAGAACGACTTTAAGGAAGAGCATTACCGCCGGATTGCTTACGCCAACGAACACTATGCTTCCGGCATCCCGGGATGGAAGACCGATCGCGGCCGCATGTACATCATGTGGGGCCCGGCGGATGAAGTTGAATCGCACCCCACGGGCGGCACTTACGACCGGCCCATGGAAGAGGGCGGCGGCTCGACGTCAACTTATCCGTGGGAAACGTGGCGCTGGCGCTATCTGGAAGGCATCGGCGAAAACATTATTTTGGAATTCGTCGATCCCAGCGGTTCGGGTGAATTTCACCTGACCATGGACCCATCGGAAAAGGACGCGCTGCTGCACGTGCCTGGTGCGGGTCTGAGTTTGATGGAATCCATGGGCATGGCGTCGAAAGCCGACCGCTTCACGCGTTCCGACGGCACGAATCTGCCGAAGACCATGGGCGGTGAACCAGCCAGCATGAACGAATTCAGCCGGCTGGAGCTCTACGCCAAGGTCAATAAGCCGCCCGAAGTAAAATTCAAGGATCTCGAAGCGGTGGTAACCTCTCGCATCGTCCGGGATCAGCTGCATTTTACTTGGCGCACCGATTACCTGAAGGTGACGAATGACACCGTGCTCGTGCCCGTCACCATTCAAGTCCCCAACAGCCAGCTCTCGTTCCAGTCCAAGGATGGAATTCACTCCGCGACGATGAATATTTTCATGCGTGTGAGTACCCTCACCGGGCGCGTCGTGCAAACGCAGGAAGATCCCGTAAGCCGTGATTTTCCCGATTCTCTATACCAGCAGTCCCTGAAGCTCCAATCGATCTATCAAAAGGCCATTCCGCTGCGACCGGGTCTGTACCGCCTGGATCTGGTGATCAAGGACGTGCAGAGCGGAAATATCGGAGTCGTGAACTCGCGCCTGCAGGTGCCCCGGTACGAGGATGAAAAGCTGGAAGCTAGTTCCTTGATTCTTGCCGATTTGATCGAGCATGTTCCCGCGAAGCAAATCGGAGCGGGACAGTTCGTGCTGGGTTCCACGAAGGTCCGGCCGCGTCTCGAAGCTGATTTCACCACCGCCGACAGGCTCGGCATCTACCTGCAGGTTTATAACCTGAAGCCCGACGACAAGTCGCACAAGTCCAGCGCGACGTTCCAGTACACCGTCAAAAAGGGCAAGGACCAGATCCTACAGTTCAAGGAAACTTCCGAAGAGATGAAGCAGACCGGCGACCAGGTAACGATTGAGCGCCTCCTGCCTCTCGCAACGCTGTCACCGGGGAAGTACAGTCTTGAAGTGAATGCTACGGACAGGCTTTCGAATCAGACCATTTCGCGCTCGGCAGAGTTCACGGTGAAGGCACCGCCGGAAACCAAGACCGCGGCGAATGCTGCACCGGGGAGGTAGAGCAAAGTGAAACAGGAACAGCTCCGAATCCTGGGGGCCCTGGTCCTGACCGTCTTGGTTTCGTCCTTCGCGGCGATTCCGGCGGCCGCGCAAGCGAAGCCTGTCCCGGGCAAGCTTCAAGGAGTGGTCGACGACGCTGCGGGTACGCCGCAGATGGGCGCGAGCGTGGAGTTGATTTCTGAAGCCCTGGGACTCGGGGCCACGCGCGGCTTCCTGACGAACACGCAAGGCATGTTCCGGGGTGAGAAGCTCGCTCCCGGTTTTTACACCGTGCGCGTTACTCTCGCCGGTTTTCTTCCGACACTCGAAAAACACATTCGCGTCACTTCGAATGTGACGACCGTGGTGCGCATTGAACTTGAATCCATGTTCGCATCTCTCGATCAATTGCGGCGCATGCCCTCGACGAGCACCGCGGAAGGTGACGATTGGAAATGGGTGTTGCGATCCGCTTCGGCAATGCGTCCGGTCTTGGAATGGGTGGACCACGACACGTTCGGTGCCTCTACGGTCGCTCGGGATTCCGGCAGGGCCCGTACACCCAGAATGCGCATGGAATTCACGGATGGCGCGAGGCGCCCCACTTCGGCTTCGAGCATTGCCTCTTCACCTGCAACCGCCGTGGCCTACGAGCAGAAGTTGGGCGGCACGAGCCGGATGATCCTGGCAGGCCAACTGAGCTACGACGGCGATAGCCCCGCCGGCAGCATCGCCACTGTGTGGTTGCCAACGGGGACCCTCGGTGCCGGTCCGCATACCGCTTTGGTTCTTCGCGAAGCCAAGCTGGGACCCGTCGGACCTGCTTTCCGAGGCGTCCGTTTTGATCAGGGTGGTGCGGTGGCGCTCGGAGACCGCACGGTTCTCCGGTATGGCGGCGAATATGTCCTGGTGGGACTCGGGGCCTCGGCCTCTTCGCTCCGTCCGCGCGCAGAATTGAATGTGCGCCTCAGCGATGATTGGAGCAGCGCTATTGTTTTCGCTTCCATGCCTGACGGACCTGGTCCACTCGAAGCGGATGGTGCTCAGTCGGGCGGCGCGCTCGCGGCAGCGCTCAATGAACTGGATGCATTTCCCGCGCTGCTCTGGCGGCAGGGCCGTCCCGTTTTGCAGAACGGCCTGCATGAAGAAATTTCGGCGGAGCGAAAGATCAGTACACGCGGAAAGCTTCAAATTGCAGGCTTCCACGACGACAACCGCCACGTGGCTGTCTTCGGCCGGGGCAGCGACCTGCCCACCGCTGATTATTTTCAGGATTATTTTTCCCCCGGTTTTGCTTATGACGGCGGCTCCTCCAGCAGTTGGGGAACGCGCGTCGCATTTCGGGAGAAACTCGACGGCGATGTGGAATTGACGGCCGTTTATTCTTTCGGTGGCGCTTTGACGCCTTCTGACGACACCGACGGTCTGCTTCGCGATGCGCTTCGCACCGCCCAGCGGCATTCCCTGGGGGCGGGAATTTCCGCCAAGGTGCCGGGTCTCGGCACTAAGGTCCAGGCGGGATATAAGTGGTTGAATGGGATTACCGTCTCCTCCGTAGACAGTTATGGAGCGTCCCTCTTCCAGATGGACCCCTACCTCCACTTGATGGTCCGCCAGCCGCTGCCAAAGTTTGCCATGGGGCGGTGGGAGGCCATTGCGGATTGCAACAATCTCTTCGCGCAAGGTTATGTCTCGATCAGCAGCAGGGATGGCCGGGTTGTTCTCGTGCCTGCATTCCGGACGTTTCGAGGTGGACTCAGCGTTCAGTTCTAGGAATTACTGGGGTTCTTGAAAGCTGTATTTGTCCTTCCAGAAATTGGATGATGCGGGATAGTCCAGCCTTCCGCTATAATAAACTATTGAATATAAAAGGGTTCCGCGAATGAGCATCTACCAAACAATGGACTTTGGGTTGCACTTAGTTTCTGCTGGTGGGGTCTAACCCTAACCGGTCGAGTTATGAGGCAAAACCTTCGAGTCAGCCTTGGGGCGGTCGTGCTGGCGCTGGCCACGCTGGCTGCGATCATTTTTTCTTTAATCAACTTCGACCAGCGCAGCCGCTTTGAGGTGGTGTACGACGGAGTGGCCTGGCTCGACACGGACCACGGTATTCAGGCCAGCCGGATTTCTCCCAATTCTCCCGCCACCCGCGCCGGAATCCGCCCGGGCGACGTTTTGCTGACGATCAATACCGCCAAGGTGACAAGAGCGGCGGAAGTCGCTCGGCGCCTGGACCGCGCAGGGCTCTGGACCCAGGTGCGCTACAAGCTTTCGCGCGGTGGTGAGGAATTCGAAACACCGCTCCTCACAGCGCCCGCGGAAAAACCTCTTGCGACCGAGAATTACCTGCGCATCGTAGGCCTGCTCTATCTGTTTATCGGGTTGTTCATTTTCATCCGCCGCTGGAACGCCCCCCGCGCGGTGCACTTTTACGTTTTTTGCCTGGTCTCCTTCGTTCTCTGGTCATTCCATTTCAGCGGAAAGTTGGACACCTTTGACTGGGAAGTTTACTGGTCAGAGATTGTGGCGCGGCTCCTCGCTCCTGCTTTGCTGCTCCACTTCGCACTGGTTTTCCCGGGACGGAGCGAAACAACCCTTCGGTCGGCTGCGAAACTCTTGGCCGTCTACCTCTTGCCCTTCGCTCTGCTTCTCGTTCATGTGAGCACGGCCATGAACGCCTTGGGATTTGTGCCCTGGCTGGGTGCCTATCTTCTTCTCAGGAAGATCGAATTCGGCTATCTTGCCGTCTGCTTCCTGGCTGCGGGGCTCGTTTTCTACCGAAGCTACCGCGAAGCGCTGTCCGGTGTTCTTCGCCAGCAATTGAAATGGCTCACCGCTGGAACCCTCGTCGGCAGTCTGCCGGTCTCCTTGCTCTACATCCTTCCTCTGGCATTCGGCGTGGCCCTGCGTCCGTGGATGCAGTTCTCCGTATTGAGCCTCCTGGTGCTGATCCCTCTGTGTTTCGGCTATGCCGTCATCCGTTACCGCTTGATGGATGTGGACATCATTTTCAAGCGTGGCCTGGCGTATACGGCGGCAACCGCCGGGGTGGCTGCAGTTTACTTCGCGCTCGTCGCGCTGATCGCCGACATTTTCCATACGACCACGAGCGGCCCCGCCGGCGGCATGATCGCCATCGTCATCGCCGCATTTTTGTTCCAGCCGTTCCGCGCTTGGATTCAGGCGCGCCTGGATCGCTTCTTTTATCGTGACCGCCTCGATTACCGCCGCACGCTCATCGAGTTCGGGCGCACGCTGACGAACGAAGTGCGATTTGACCCCATGCTGGGCTCGGTCATGGACCGCATTTCGCAAACGTTATTGGTCGACCGGCTCGCGATTTTTGTGGAGAATGCCGTGCAACCCGGCGAGATGCGTATGGCCCGTTCGATGGGTGTGCGGCTTTCCGAGTCTTTGGATCTTAGTTTCCTCGAGCCGGCCCGGCCCGAGTTTGCCCGCGGGGCGCTGTTTTTCGAGTCGCCCCGCGCGGCAAGAGATGTCAGTGACTCCGTTCGGCACACGCTCGAACAGCTGGACCTCAACTACTTTGTCCCCTGCCGCATCCGCGAGCACACCGTCGCGGTTCTCGGTCTCGGCAAAACCGTCGATGGGGATTTTCTGTCCAGCGATGACGTCGAACTGGTCGAGACCATTGCCGGCTACGTTGCCGTGGCTCTCGACAACGCGCAGCTCTACAGCTCACTTGAACAAAAAGCTCTCGAAATCGCCCGCCTCAAGGACTTCAGCGAAAATATCGTTGAATCCCTGAACGTGGGGGTGCTATCGGTTGACCTCGAAGGCATCGTCGAATCCTGGAACACGCGCATGGAGCAGCTTTTCGGAGTGACGCGCCAGGAATCCGTTGGACGGCAGCTCAGCTCCCTCTTGCCGGAAGAACTGGCGCGCGAAATCGCCGCGCGCGGCGACCAGGAACAAATTACCGGCATCTATAAACAGAGACTCCAGCATCAAGGGAAATCGCTGACCTTGAACGTTTCCATCACGCCCCTCGTGAGCAAATCGAATGAGCGCATCGGCCGTCTCCTGCTCTTCGATGATGTGACCCAGCGGCAGCGCACGGAAGAGCAGATGTCGCAAACGGAAAAGCTGACCTCGCTGGGGCTTCTCGCGGCCGGCGTCGCGCACGAAGTGAATACGCCGCTCGCGGTCATCTCCAACTACATTCAGATGCTGGCGAAGCAGATGCCGGAGGGTGACCCTCGCCAGTCCATCATCGACAAAATCGTCAAGCAGACGTTCCGCGCCAGCGAAATCGTCAACAATCTGCTCAATTTTTCGCGGACCGGCGCGGCCGAAGCCGCAGACATTGATGTAAACCGTGTCGTTGAAGAGACCTTGTCGCTGGTGGCTCACCCGCTCAAGACCTCGCACATCCAGGTGGTGAAGCAACTCGGCGAACCGCTCCCTGCCGTTCGCGGATCGGCCAACAAGCTGCAGCAGGTCTTCTTGAACCTTTTCTTGAACGCGCGTGATGCCATGCCCGGCGGGGGAATGCTCGAAGTCCGCACCGCGGCGCATAACGGCAGCGTCGAAATCGAAGTGGCGGATACAGGCGCCGGCATTGCCCGCGAACACATCCACCGCATCTTTGACCCCTTCTTCACCACCAAGGCCAACGGCCGCGGCACGGGCCTCGGGCTTTCCGTGAGTTACGGCATCATCAAGGAGCACGCCGGGAAGATTGATGTGCGCTCGACGCCCGGCAAAGGCACCTCCTTCCACGTCGAGTTCCCGGCGGTCAGGAAAGCGGTCCATGTCTAAGGGTTCGATCCTGGTCGTCGACGACGAATCGGAAATCCGCGAGGGCCTCGAACTCCTGCTGCGAGGTGAAGGTTACGGCGTCTCCAGCGCGGAAACGGGCGAATCCGGCCTCGAGAAATTGGAACAGCATCCTTATGATCTACTCCTCTTGGACGTCAGCTTGCCGGACCGCAACGGTCTCGACATGCTCAAGGAGATTCACCGCCGCGATCCGCAGCTCTCCATTGTGCTGATCACCGCCTACGGTTCGATCGATATGGCTCGCGCCGCTTTCAAGAATGGCGCGATGGACTACATCACCAAACCGTGGTCCAACGATGAATTGCTTGCCCAGGTGGCGCAAGCCGTGGAATCGCGCCGGCTTCGCGAGGAGAACGTCCAGCTCAAGCGCGCCCTCAAAGAGCGCTTCAATTTCCCGAACATTGTCGGCAAGAGCGACAAAATGCAAGTGCTTCTGAACCTCGTCACCCAGGTTGCGCCTTCGCGCTCCACGATTCTCATCAGCGGCGAAAGCGGCACGGGTAAGGAGCTCATTGCCAAGGCCATTCACTCGGCCTCCACCCGCGCGGACAAAGCCTTTGTGCCCGTAAATACAGGATCAATCCCCGTGGATCTCCTGGAGTCCCAGCTTTTCGGCCATGTGAAGGGCGCCTTCACCAGCGCCGTTGCTTCCAAAAAGGGCCTCTTCGAAATCGCCGATCAGGGCACCATTTTCTTCGATGAAATCGCCACCATTAGCCCCGAAACACAGGCCAAGCTTCTGCGCGTAATTCAGGAGCGCGAATTCATGCGTCTCGGCGGCACCGAGCAACTCAAGGTTGACGTGCGCATCGTAGCCGCTTCGAACGTCGATCTCCTCACTCTCGTTCGCGAGGGCCGCTTCCGCGAAGATTTGTTTCACCGCCTGAACGTGATCCACCTGCAGATTCCGCCGTTGCGCGACCGCCGCGAAGATGTGCCCCTTCTGCTGGCGCATTTCCTGGACCGCTATTGCCAGGAAAACACGAAGCCGCTCCGGCAATTCACGCAGGCAGCCATGAAGCTGCTGATGGATTACGACTGGCCCGGGAATGTCCGGGAGCTCGAAAACGTCGTCGAGCGCGCGGTGGTGCTCTCGACCGAGGAGCGTGTTGACATGGAGCTCCTCCCGGAAAGCATTCGCAGCAAGGAGATCGTTCGCGGTGTGCGCCTGCAGCTCTCGGAATTTTTGCCGCCGCTTCCCGGCGAACCCGGTTCGCGTTCTTCCGCGGACCATCCGCAGCCGTCCTTGTTCCAGATCATGGACGAAATCGAACGCCGCATCATCATGGATATGCTGGAGCGCACCGGCTGGAATCAGACCGAAGCCGCCGAGCGTTTTCTCATTCCGCTTTCAACGCTCAACCAGAAAATCAAGCGGCTCGGAATTGATGTCCGCCGCCGTGGCCGCGGCGATGAAACGCTGTCCGCCTCGACAGGAAAATAGCCGCGAGCGGCGCACGATAGTTTCTTCTCTTTCTACTCTCGCGCGAATTAATCTGTCCAATCGCTTACACTAGCCTTGGATCGCCATGGCCGAGCCGCTATCCCGTTCGCAGCAACCCAGTGCCGCATCGCGCGGGAACGAATGGTCCGCGCTGCTCGAGTGCGCTTCGCCATCGCACGATCGTCAGCGGCTTCGCGGCTTCCTCCGTTCCGTGGATTGGGCTCGCTTGCTCACGCTCGCCGAGGAACACGGCGTGGCCGGTCATCTGACAGCGTGTCTCCGCGGTCCGGGAGAGGACGTGATCCCGCCGGAAATAAAGCCGGCGATTGTCGATCGCCAGCGTGCGCAGATTTTTTTTACTTTGCGGCTGACGGCAGAGCTGTTTCGCATATTGGACCGCTTCACCTTGGAAGGAATTGGCGCCCTGGTCGTAAAAGGGCCGGTGCTCGCGGTGCGGGCCTACGGCGACCCGGCGATGCGCGCCTATGGCGACCTGGACTTGCTTGTTCGCCAGCGGGACATTCGCCGGGCCACGGAATTGATGATTGCCGCTGGTTACCAGGCCGCAGTCCCGCCGAGCGCCATCGATGCCGGGAAAATCCCCGGCCAGTATCTTTTTTCCCAGCCGCAATTGAAACTTCTCGTCGAGCTGCACAACGATCTCACTCTGCGCTACTTTCCCCGCCGGCTCCCCCTCGAGGATTTTTTCGCGCGGCAGATCCGCGTGCCGCTCGATGCCCATGAAGCTCCCGCTCTTTCGGTGGAAGACGAACTCGTGCTGATCTCGATCCACGGCGCAAAACATTTTTGGGAGCGCTTGATGTGGATTGCCGATGTCGCCGCGCTGGTCTCGCGCCAAACGGGCATGGATTGGCAGCGCGTTCTGGATTCGGCGCAAGCTGTAGGAGCAGAGCGCATGCTCAACACCGGGCTGCGCCTGGCCTCAGACTTGCTCCAGGCGCGGCTGCCCGGCAAGGTTCAAGCGATGGTCAAGGCGGATCGCGTGGCAGCCCGGCTCGCGGAAC
>QHZB01000063.1 GCA_003224525.1 Acidobacteriota bacterium
TGTTGGACATAACACTAGTATGCGCATCCCTGGCACTTGCCATTTCGCTCTTCGCGGCAGTGGATACCCCAAAGAGGGCCAATCTTTCCGCCGCCGCTATCGTTGACAAGAACATTGAGGCCCGAGGCGGATTGCAAGCTTGCGGGCGGTCCAGACGATCTCGTTGGCGGGGAAACTGGGTGTGGGAGGGAATCGGCGGGCTGCGGTTCCAGTTCCAAATCCAGACCAGAGGGCCAGCAGACAGTCGCTCCCTTCGCGGCCGGCCGAGGAGGCTCAACTGCCGTTTGTGATGGAGCTGAAGCGCCCCCGCAAAATGCGGTTTGAGCTGCAGTTCAACGTGCAGGTGTTTGACGGCGCCAACGGCTGGAAGCTAAGGCCATTCCTCAACCGGCGTGTGGTTGAGCCTTTTACGACGGAAGAGATGAAGGCGGCATCCCTGCAACCGGACCTCGGTGGTCCCCTGGTCGATTACGCGGCCAAGGGCACGCACATCGAGTTGGCGGGTATGGAAAAAGTTGAGGACCGCGACACCTATAAGCTCAAACTGACCCTGAAGAACGGACAGGCGGTCCATGTATGGATTGACGCGCAGACCTTTCTGGAATCTAAAATTGAAGGGCAGCCCAGGCGGCTCGATGGCGTAGACCATCCCATTGAAATCTACTACCGCGACTACCGGCTGGTAAGCGGTCTTCGAATTCCGTTTGCACTGGAGACAAGAGTTCTACAAGCGGCCCAGACGGCGCATGGGGTGAGGAGTCTCCCTGTTCCGCCAGAAAAAATCGCTATTGATAAGGTCGTTGTGAATCCCAAGCTCGATGAAAACTATTTTTCGAAACCAGAAATCGCGGTCGCCCCGAATAATAAGTAGGCTACGGCGGAGGTTTGAGCTGTAACTTAGCTCCGCTCTCAATTCGCTCCAACGTATCTTACCCCCCTTTACCGAGCGGGCCGTAAAGCCTCGGCGTTTTAGGTCGGGGATATAAGGCCCTGTCGCGCGCTTGATTTCTTGGCGGCATGGTTCTAAACTCCTCTTCGTCCAAAAGACCTATGGGCGGGCGGCCCAAAAGTGAAGCCTCTTCGTTGTCTCGCCTGATGTAAGGGCGCTGTGGGAGGAACCCACCGAAGCCATCTAGCAAAAACCAGCGAGAAGCCGTAGGAATCCTCTTCCTTCAGGGAGAGGAGGATGTCAAGAGCTGTGTTTCCATCCTGGCGGCGCGGGCGGGGGGAGAGTTACGGTTGGGGAATACATCGATGGCCCGCCGCGGGCCTGGAGGTCTTCCGCCGGCTCCTTCGCGGTGAATTGGACGCTCTCCCAGTTCAGGAACTGTTTCAAGGCCCCATCTTCGGCTTGCTGTTGGTCTTGAAGCAGATCGCTGAGCAACTCGGACTCACCGCGGCCATCGGCCACAGCGCTCTCGGAAAACTGGCTTTGTTTCTGGTCCTCGCGCGCCTGCCTCATCAAGGCTCGCGCCTGTCGGCGGTACGCTGGGCCGAGGATCATGCCGTCAACGAAGTGCTCGGTCTGTCTTCCTTCGACGAAGACGATCTCTACCTCGCGCTCGACGACCTGTGTGCACGTCAAGAAAAGATCGAGCAGGTTCTGTACCGCCGCTACCAGAGCCGCCGGGGTGCACCACCGCCGCGCTTGTTTCTCTACGACGTCATCATCAGCTATCTGGAAGGCGAAAAGAACGAACTCGGGGAGTTCGGCTACGACCGCGATGGCAAGCGCGGCAAGCTGCAAATCGTCATCGGCCTGCTGACCGGCGCCCCAGGGGAGCCCTTGGCGGTGCGGGTGTTCCAAGGCAACACTTCCGATCCGACGACGGTAGCCGATCAAGTCAAGATCATCAAAGAGCAGTTCCAAGTGGAGGAATTAGTCTTCGTCGGCGATCGGGGTATGGTGAAGAGCAGGCCCTTCGGGGGGATTTATCAGAGTGGACTTGCCGCTCGTTCTATGCGATTGGGACATGCGAGATAAGCGGACATCGTAAGGCTATGGGCCGAAGCACAGCGCGCAACGACGGAAGCGAAGGCAAGCGCCGCCACATTCCTCCATCGCAGCAGCTCACCGCCCGCTGTTGCAGCAGTTTTCCCACTTGTCCAGCGAGGACATCAGTTGAATGCTGATTTGGTAATTTGCTAATTTGGGGAAGGAGGTTTTCGGTCCTGCTGCATCTGCTTCCGCTGCTGGTACATGTTCTGTAACTTTTGGATCATTTGTTCGGAGGTCTTAGCTGCCGATTTGTCCGCATCGGCGTCCTGAGTCTCAGGTGAGGGCTGCAGCTCGGCTGGTGCGGGTTGCTGCTCCGTGGACGCAAGTGGTGGATTGCCTGCGGTTGGCACTTCTACGGGAGTCGCCGGTTCGGTTGAATTCTCCCGACCGGAGCTGGCCTGCCAGGTGCGACGACGGCGGCGCCGGCGCCGGGGGCCTTGGTACGGGGAGTCAGCAGCACACTCTGTATGCCCTCCGGATCAGTCTCAGACGCCTGGATAATGTAGTCCAGATCCGTCCCACCCAGTAGTGCGGCAAGTACTCTGCGCGCGGGACCCGGTCCAAGCCGGACCCAGATCCGTTCGTCGGAAGCGCTCGCCGGGATTTCAATGTCTGCGCCCATGCGCTCGCTAACTGCTGCCAGGATGTCCCCCAGCTTTGAATTTTCTGCAACGATTGTGAGCTGCCCGTCTTCATAGGATACCTGGTGTCTGCTGGGCGTCCCTTGTTCCGCCGAGAGAGGCGCGGGCGCCTGCTGCGGTATCTGCTCTTGCCGCACCGGCGGCGACGCTAAAGCTGGCAGTATGGATTTTGCAAGGTCGGGTGGCTTCCGGCCGCTCGGAGGTGATGTTGGCAGTTTATGCGCGCTCACCGCGGGAGCCACGATCATGACTCCCAGTCCGCACAGCACAATGAACAGCTTACGAGAATGCATCTCGACACTGAGCCGAAGCGCTCTTCGGAAAGCTATCCGCAATTCGTTGAAGAT
Organism: Acidobacteriota bacterium; assembly: GCA_003224525.1. GTDB lineage: Bacteria > Acidobacteriota > Terriglobia > Acidiferrales > UBA7541 > Acidiferrum. The sequence goes on from QHZB01000063.1 coordinate 2,988, forward strand.
ACTGTTCATCGATTCGGCCCTTAGTACTCAGGAGAAAATCTGAGGGGACTAATTATCCTCTCCTGCTTGATGACCGGCGAGGTAGTCGAACTCCAGGTTCCCTGCAAGACTGTCTATCATGGTCTTTTTACCTGGTCAACAACCCTTTACGGCAAAACAATAGGTGTCACGAAACCCTGCACAGACTTGCAGTCACCAGAGAAATCGCTGCTGCACTCAGTTTCCGATCGAGGCGACTCTCCTGACCGTGCAGCCCGTCCTTTTCACAACACGCCGCGTGGAATCAGCACCGGTACTTCATCCACTGCCAGCAAGCCTCGCCCTGTTGGCCGGAGTGCTGTAGAAAAGATCTTACCTGGGCTTGCCGGATACGATCCGCTCCTAGATTACCGAAACTGCGATCCAAATACCTCCAGATGCAAGAGCAGGCGGAAAACGCTCGACGCGCGGAGATCATTTGAGTTCACTTATACCCATCAGGCCGAGAGGACTTCTTACCACTACAACTTCTCGTCGAAGGCTCAAGATGCCCTGCTTTTCCCAGCTCGAGAGTAGCCGACTCACGGTAAACAGCGTAGTCGCTGTCATCTGCGCCAACTCTTCCCGCGAAAGGTTGATTTCCAGCGCGCCATCCACTCTCCGGCCTACTTGCGGAAGCAGCCGAACCAGCTCACGAGCCAGGCGTGGGGCGACCCTTTCCGTGGAAATCTCTCGAAATCGGCCTTCGAGCACCTGCAGGCGCTTTGCCATGATACGCATCGTGTTGCGCTGAAGGAGAGGGAACCGTTGTGATAGGGCATCAAACGTCGGGGCATTCCAGACCAGCGCCCTACACGGAAGAAGTGCCTCCGCCGTTGAGCTATGCCTACTGCGTTGCGCAGACCCAAGTGACCCTACTATTTCACCAGGCCCTTCGAGTCGGAGGATGACCGCGCTGCCATTCTCTCCCAGCTGCGTTATCTTTACGGAACCTTCGGTCAGCAACACTATGTCCTTGATCGCGTCGCCAGCGAAAAAGATCGTTTGCCGGCGCGGGAACTTCGTTGGGTGCGCGGCGGATACGATGATTGCGTAATCAGCCCGGGGGATACCCGCAAATAGCTGGGACAGCTCCGCATAATGGCTGCCTTGGCGGGCCACGACCTTCATCTCCAAGTCGCTGTTTTGCGGCAATTGCAATCTTGCTGTCAGTGAGGCCGTTTGGGCGTTTGCCATAGTTTTCAGAGTAGTTCCTGTCTCGATTGAGTTACAGGTCCTAGCTGCGGGGGTCGGACCTTAAGTAGTACGGGGCCTTGAAAGGACGGCGCAGTTCTTCCGACTGAATAATCCACTGTAGGCTTGAAGAGCGAACAAACCAGTCTGTACATGTGGGCACTCGTCCCAAGGCGAGTGTTGAATTATTCTAAGCAAGCTCCATGCCTAGCGCTCCTAACAGCAAGTTATTCATTCCACAGGAGTTGACTAGTGGCTCGCCGGTATTCGTGAAATATCTTGCGCAAATCGGGAACAGAAGGGAAAAATTTGACAAAAGGAATTGGGTTATTCACAGTGTAAGGAGCCGTGGTTGGCCAGACCAGGCGGGAAGCAGCCGTGCACAAACGCCTTAGCACAACACCATGACACCATGGGGAATGGATTAGGAAGTTGGTGCTGCCGGAACAGAGGTCGGGCTCTGTGGTCGCGCCACACCGCGAGCTGCGGGCTTGCTCGGCTGCGGCGCGCCGCTACCGGCCTTTTTCTTTGGTTCTCGCCGCCGCAAGCCAACAGAGGTGCCGGTGCCGATATCAATCAGCCGCAAATTCTCGTCGGTGATCTCCTCTGCCCGCACGATGTGAGGTGTGATCGCGAAGACAATCTCGCTTTCGGTCCGTTCTTTCTTCTCCTGGCCAAACAGGTACTTCAAGAGAGGAATTTTTGCCAGCCACGGATAACCGCTCAGTGACTGTATTTCTGTATCTTGCAGAATGCCACCCACCAGGTTAATCTCACCGTCCTCCAATCGCGTTTCGTGCTCGATGCGGCGCTGTCCAATCTGAGGTTGAGTGATATCTCCGATAGTTACCTGACCCGAGACCGATGAAACTTCCAAAACCATCTTGAGGGTAACCTCGCGATTTGAGTGAATTTGAGGAGTAATGTCGATATTCACGCCAACATCGATATACTGAAATTGAGTGTTGACCAGCGGGCTGATACCTCCCCCACTCACCCCGCCCGCTGAGAACGAACCGGTGGCGATTGGTATGCGATCGCCGATTTTCAAAGTAGCCTTTTGTTGGTCAAGGACGCGGATTTGCGGGTTCTGGAGGACCTTGGTGTTGCCGTCGGACATAAGAAACTCGAACGAACCGCCCGGAACCCCTATAGAGAAATTGCCTCCATTCACCGAACCCAGTTTGACCACGCCCGCGCCCAGTGGGGCAGCCGCAAGAGCGATGGACGTTTTCGTTGGAACAGTCGTACCCAGATTGCGCAATCGATCACGGCTTACTTGCAACACAGCGATTTCGATCACCACTTCGGCCTTGGGCTTGTCAAGGTCGGAGATCAATTTCTGCGCCAGTACCAGCTGGTCCGGCGTGCCCCTTAGCGTGATCGCGCTGTGCGTGGGATTTACTTGAATCCGGGTGATGTCCAGAATTCCCTTGAGCGTGCCGACCACCTCTTGTAACTCGGCCGGCGTCGACGCGTTGCGTAGATAGAATGTTGTCATCACGTTGTCTTCAAAGTCTTTGCGCCTGCCTTCCGCGGCCACAAAGATGGCCTTGGTCGATACCGGCCGCCAAAAGGTCTTCGATTGCATGGCAACCATCCTGAGCGCCTCGCGCAAGGGGACGTCGTCCAACTCGATATTGATACGCTGTGGCTTGTAGTCCAGGTCGAACAGCACGTTGATTCCAGCTAGCTTGCCAATGGTCTTATAGACGTTATCCGCCGTAGTCGTCATGCGTAGTGTAAGCGGGGTGTCCGAAAAGGGTTCCAGGTCGACTGGACCTTCAACATCTTCCATCATTTTGCTCAATGGTGACTCCGCTGTCGGCGTGGCGGCAACCCCTGCCTGGGCTTGCTTTTTGATCATTGTGGCAGTGCGGCTCATCTCTTCCTGCGCCCCGAGGTTGGATCTGTCAATCTCTGCCGCACGCTGAAATTCCACGAGTGCTTCCTCTAATTTGAGGTTATCGCGCAGCAATCGGCCCTTTCGCATATGCTCGGCTGCGGCAGACTCTCGCGACCGCAGGTAAGCCGCCATGTATTTCGAATCCTTGGGCTTCAGCGCGTACGCTTCCTTATATGCTTCATAAGCAGCATCGTATTGGGTCTGCGATTCGGCGCGAACACCGCGGGCATACGCAGCATTCGCTTGATCGGAATAGGCTGGCGCGCTGATCGCCATACTCAGGATCAAAGCCAGCATAATGCGCAGATGTTTCATGTCGTTGCTGCCTCCACACCGAACCTGCCATCCATGCCTCATGCGGACCATGAAAGCACGCGAGGTTGCTGGAAATGGCAAACTCAGTAGATGGGTAAGAGCAAATGTACGGCCACGGTGTGAAATCGCTTATCTCAAAGCACCGTCACTTATAACCCACAACTTGGCCCTACTTATTTGACCTAGCGCAAAGAAAGAGGCTTCGCTCCCTTTAAATGCTCGTGTGTTTGCAATTGTGGTCAGGGTCGTTAAGAATTAAATGTCCTTTTAATGCAAATTTTCAAGAAGGCCACCTTTAGCCAGGAAAAGAAACCGGGCCAGGTGGGAAAGGCTTACGAAGACGTTCGAGGTGCAGAAGCCAGGTCGATTCCGCGCGGCAATCGAGATCAGTGAATAAGTACTTCAAGTTCTGCAGCCAATCATGAATTTTCATAGCGCGACAATTCGCCGCTAAGGTTGTTGTAGCGCAAAGACGAACTGACAAAATACGTTGATATTCGTTCTTGCCTAGCTCGGCTGGCTGCTGAATTCACGGCTGCCTATGCGGGACATCCCTGGTCCTGTGGAGTAAGTGTCTCAGGTATGAAACTTGGTCACAAACTTGGCATCCTCACGACTTTGATCTTTCTGGCCATTCCATCAGCGTCCGCCGCGGACATGGCCATCTTGCGCAATGGCTTTGCCATCCGGCATGAACGTCGCGAAGCGCGAGATTCGATGACTCGCCTATACCTGGCCGAGACGCCAGACAATTACATTGACCTACCTACTGCCGACATCGTGCGCTTCGAAGAATTGGACTCACCCTTGCCGCCAGCCGTCAGCTTCGCAGCTGCCATCGGTCTCGACTCGGTCGTCAACGCCGCCAGCAAACGAAACAACCTTGACCCCGATCTGGTCAACTCCGTGATTCTGGTCGAAAGCGGATTCGATCCAAACGCAGTCTCCCCGAAGGGCGCGCGGGGGCTGATGCAGCTGATGCCGCAGACTGCTGCCCGGATGGGCGTACAGAACGCCATGGACCCCGCTGCCAACGTAGAAGGTGGCACGCGCTACTTGGGTGAACTACTGTCCCGCTATCACAACGATCTTAGTAAGGCGCTGGCGGCCTACAACGCCGGACCAGATCGCGTCGAGCAATATCACGGCGTGCCTCCCTACCCGGAGACCCTGGCTTATGTCGCTCGAATTATCGGCGAGTTCAATCGTAAAAAAGAAGCCCAGCGACGCCTGCTGCCGGATCGCGGCAGTAAACGCTTGCAGGACCAGAGTTCCGTTGCCACCGAGTTCTCCGTGCCCGGCCCACCCAAAGTTGTGCGCTATACGCCCAGCGCCAACACTGCTTCCAGGGCTGCAATTTCTGATGCCGCCAGATTGATTTCCATGGTGAATTCAGTTCCTCAGGTGGATCAACCCGAGTGAACTCTAGCGGTCTTGTTGACAAATAAATGCTAGCTGCCTACGCCGAGAATCAGCCGGCAATCGAGAGCCAATGTTTGAACTGGAGAGTAATTATTCGGCAAAAGGAATCGTTCCAGCGATAAAACAACACTGGGGCCATCCTCTGTCGTCCCACGTCTCCGACACGATCGCTCTGTTCGACCGTCCCTACACCGTTGTCCTGTCTACCGGCTCACGCTTGCCCACGCTGCTACTCTTGATCCCGGAGGCCCCGAATCAGATCTAAGCGGCCTGTCTAGTTTTCCAGAGAGGCACTACCCAAGGGCCCATCTTCCGATAGCTGGAATGCGGGGAGCGACACGCAACGGCTTCTATACCATCACGACATCCTCCCCACAGCGACTGCACTTTAGGCTACCTTAAAGGGTCAACGCCTGCTGCCCATTGCGAATCGATAGCTCAAGGAGGAATGCATGAAGTTCTCTAGTCCCTCACCCATCAGAGTTATGTTGGCTCTGAAGCTCATCGGTCGGATGATCGCATGGCGGATATCTCCGTTGCTTCTGGGAATTCTGGTCAACACCACAATTCTCCGGGCGCAGCAACCCGTCGACGTGGCGGCTGCGGATAAACAGACATTGCGGGTCTTGCTCCAACGAATTGATCAATTGGAGGCTAGAGTCAAGCAACTAGAAGCTGCCAAGCAGCAAGCTGCCCCTCTAAGCCTTGCTTCTCCACCCGTCCAAGCGAGTGTGCCTCCCGCAAGTGAAACTGAGTTGCAGGCGGACAACGCGGTAACTGAGAGAATGGATGTTAGCAAGACATTGTTGCGCATGCGCGGTTTCGGCGATATCACGCTTCACGGGGATAACCAGAGGCACGATACGACCGCCTTCAGCCTTGGCCAACTCAACCTTTTCATCACTTCGGATATCTCTGAAAAATTCAAGTTCCTCAGCGAAATTGTCTTTGAAGGTGGGCCGGACAACATTTTTGGCGAAACACGCGGTGAAAATAATACCTTCGGTGTGGATGTCGAACGCATGGTTCTTCAGTATTCCCACAGTGATTTTTTCAAGCTCGCTGTTGGCCGATATCATACTGCGATCGGCTACTACAACACCGCCTATCACCATAGCACTTGGTTTCAGACAACGACGGGGCGCCCCTTTCTCTTTCAATTCGAGGACCGCGGAGGAATTCTGCCGGTTCATACTGTGGGTGCCTCGGTGTCGGGCCTGATCCCCTCCGGCCATCTCGGCTTGCACTACGTCGCAGAGGTTGGGAACGGGCGTGCCTCGCGTTCCCCGATTACTGAGGAACCGGTACAGAATGTGGTTGATGACCAGAACCATAAGGCCTTCAACCTTGCACTTTTCGCCCGTCCTGAGGCAGTTCGTGGCCTGCAGGTAGGTTTTTCTGCTTACCGCGACCTGCTTGCGCCGGTAAACCTCCCCAGAATCGGAGAAACTATCTTTGCGGCGCACGCCGTCTTGGTGCGTTCGAAGTTTGAATGGCTGAACGAAGCCCTGCTTATTCGTCATGCCCCCAACGGTATTCCACGCGTATTCAATACCCCCGGGTTTTACACCCAGGTTTCAAAACAGTTCGGCTCCTATCGGCCCTACTTCCGATACCAGTATGTGAACGCCTCTAGGACAGAGCCCATCTTCCCCGACGTTGGATTGCGCCAAGGCCCCTCCTTCGGTCTCCGTTATGATGCCAGCGAGACGGTGGCTGTGAAGCTGCAATATGACTACACTGCCTTGCGAGGACAGCCGGCGGCCAATGCGCTTGCCCTTCAAGTCGGATTTACGTTCTAGAAAGACCAACGCATGCGTCGCATCGCAGGTCTCCTGTTCATTTTGGCGAGTGCCGCTTTCTCCATTGCGGCGCTCTCCTTAGAGTCTGCGCCAAACGCCAGTTCATTGCCGGAGCCGCAGATCGCGTCGGAGCAAAATTTGGCCGTTGTCGTTAACCTTTCTAACCCGGTTCAGAATCTTTCCATGCCCGAACTGCGAAGAATTTTTCTTGGTGAGCGCAGTCACTGGCCAAATGGCCGCCGCATCACCCTCGTGATGATGGAGCCCGGCCAGCCTGAGCGCGCCGTCGTGCTTCGCGATATCTGCCAGATGAATGAAACCGATTTCAATAATCACTTCCTGCACGGCGTTTTCACTGGCGAAGTGCTTGTTTCCCCGAAAACCCTGGCAACTCCCGTGGGTGTGCGCAAGTTCGTATTTAACGTGCCCGGTGCCATTGGCTATCTTCGTGTCCTGGACTTGGACCCCTCGGTAAAAGCCATTCGGATCGATGAGCGCGGTCCCGAGGATAAGGGATACCGGCTTCACGTGCCACCACGCTCTTCCAAATAGATATGAACGGGCAAAACAAACGCGCGCGCAAAGGGACATTGGCTGGCCCGGCTGCGCCGTTAGACCGTGTCTTGGCTCTTGCATCCCCCTACAATTCATCCTTGTTGCTTCTGATCGTGTTCTTTCTCGTTACCATGGTTGGCCTATTCGTGATACGCGATCTTCATGCTACGAACGTTGAGGCGCAGAAAATGTACGCTGGGTCCGTGCAGGGGCTTCAGAGGATTGGGGAGCTGCAATATGAAGTCCAGGAGACCCGTCGTAGCACTTTCTACGCCTTGACTACCAACGACAGCAATCTCCAACTGGAATATGCCGACCAGTCGCGCGAAGCCGACCGGCTTGTTAACGAAGGAATCAGCGAATATCTGCGTCAGGCTCGAATGCCTCACGAAATCGAGGTGGGCAGGCGTCTCCAACTCGATTGGTCCGGCTATCTTGGTGTGCGCAATGAAGTGTTGGCTTCGATTCTTGAGGGCAGCACCAAAGAAGCGGTCAACCTGGATCTCAAGGGGGGTGTGCCGTCCTTCGAACGTGTCCGCCAAGACTTGCAGGAAATCAAGCGGCTCTACGATGAGCAGGCTTCTCAGCAGCTTGCCAACGTCGCTGCCACCTCTCGGCGCACCATCTTCAGGCTGATCGGTGTCCTCGGTATTACCTTGGCGTTGGCCAGCGCTTCCGTCTGGGCCATCCAGAGAAGCAAAATGCTCGGCGCGATTCAACTGGCCAAGCTGCAAATGGAGTTTGTTGCCTCCGTCTCTCATGAGCTACGCACTCCCCTGGCGGTCATCTCCTCCGCGGCGGATAATATTGCAGACGGTCTTGTGGGTGGGAAGGATCAGCTTAAACGCTATGGCTCCGCAATCCAAAACCAATGCCGGCAGATCACCGAGCTGGTAAACCAGATTCTACTGTTTGCCTCGACGAAAGAAGGTAAGAACCGCTATACTCTGCGCCCACTGCAGGTGTCGCGAATCATCGATGCCGTGCTGGACAATACTGCGGAATTGGTGCAGGAAATAGGCTTTGTGATTGAGCGGCGCATCGAATCCGGGCTGCCCTGCGTAATGGGTGATTTATCCGCGCTCTCTCAATGCCTGCAGAACTTGATCGTAAATGCCGTGAAGTACAGTGGTGAAAGCCGCTGGATCGGTATTCGCGCCTTTGTCCACGATTCCGAAGAGCGAAGCTGCAAGGAAATCCGGATCACCGTTCAAGATCGCGGTATGGGCATTGACCGCTTGGAGATGCCGCACATTTTCGAGCCCTTTTATCGCGGGGCGGCGGTCATGGCTGCCCAGATTCACGGGACAGGTTTGGGATTGTCTCTCGCCAAGAGCATTGCCGAAGCTATGGGAGGAACACTTTCCGTGGTTAGTGAACTGGCGGTTGGGAGTATATTCACCCTCCACTTGCCAATCGTCGAGAAACAAGAATCGGAAATGGCATCCGTCACTTCTAAACCAGATCCGTCTATTCGAACATGAACGAGAATATTCTGTTGGTGGAAGACGAACAAGCATTGCGGATGACCCTGAGCGATCGTCTGCAAAGCGAGGGTTACGTCGTTGATTTCTCTCCCGATGGGGAACAAGGCTTCGAAAAGGCGACCAGTTTACCCTTCGATTTGATCATCCTCGATATCATGCTGCCTCGCCGCAGTGGTCTTGACGTCTGTCGCGACATCCGGCTGGCGGGGTTGGCAACCCCAATTCTGCTGCTTACCGCTCGTGGCCAAATTGTCGACAAGGTGGCCGGTCTCAAACTGGGTGCCGATGACTACGTCACGAAACCCTTCGACACTTTGGAACTTATAGCCCGTATCGAGGCCCTATTGCGGCGCGCCCCCACACGAACCGGCCAGGGCATTCTCCAGTTTGGCTCAATCCGCGTGGATATTCGCGGCACTCAGGTTACGCGAGAAGGCAGACCTGTTTATCTTTCTGCTCGGGAATTTCAGCTGCTGCGCTATTTCACGGAGCACAACGGGATCACTCTTTCCCGTGATGAGATCTTGCGCGAGGTGTGGGGCTACGAGGTCGGCACGTTCACACGCACCGTTGATGTTCACGTCGCCGGCTTACGCCAGAAATTGGAGAAGGCTCCCAAAAAACCTGAGCTGATCCTCACCGTCCCCGGCATCGGCTATAAATTTCAGGGATGAAAGGTATTGACCGCACCATCCGAATATCCGGAAAATTCTCAGCGCCGACCAGGTGCACCCCCACAAAATTCAGTACTACCTGGAGCGGCGCGATCCCGAGTTTGACGCCCAGATGGTGCAGGTTCTGCATGTTTACAAGGAGGTGGAAATCTGGCGTGAGAAAGGCGCGCCGCCGCCGGATTTGGTCGCTGTGCTCTCCTACGACGAGAAGCCCGGTATTCAAGCCATCGAAAATACTGCCCCAGACCTGCCCCCGGTCCCAGGAAAATATTCTGCCACAGGGCGGGACCATGAATACATCCGGCACGGAACACTGTCCCTGTTGGCCGGAATCGACCTGCTGTCCGGCGAGGTTCTGGGCTTGGTGCGCGTATCCGTATTGTGCTCGACAATCATTCCGCACACATCTCCAAAGAGACCCGCACTTTCCTGGCCACGCTGCCAAACCGGTTTGCATTCGCCTTCACGCCCAAACACGGGTCCTGGCTCAACTTGATCGAATCGTTTTTCGGTAAGATGGCCAAAACCCTGCTGCGTGGCATCCGAGTCGCCTCAGCCGACGAACTGAAAGCACGGATCGAACTCTACCTCAAGGAGGTCAATGAGACACCCGTGGTCTTCCGCTGGAAGTACAAACTGGAGACGTTGTCGGTGGTCTAGTCATTGGTATGCTATTTCGGAATCACAATACTAGGACCTCGCAAGCCCGGAGATGCCGGGCGAAAATCCGTGCTCCCGAAGAAACCGCCGAGCCGGCGCATTCGGCCTGTTCGCAAGCCTTCTTCCGGTGGCATGGCGCGCAGTTCGCCCATCCCCAACGCTTTCGCTCGTGCGGCATACTAACAGCCACACTGTTGGCGCAAGTGATTATGCTGAAGATACTCCCTGCACCGTTCAAATATGGGCACCATCGGGAGTAAGGTGCGCGAAAACGTCTTCCTCGTGTGCTACCATGCCGCTATCCAGCCCTCGTACCATTGATTCAAATCCCCTTGAGGGAGGGTTTGGTGTATTTCAACGGGCCTACAGCGAAGAGTGCTTCTTTCCGAATTTGTCCCATTAGGCCGTTGGCGATACCCCTTTCCATTTTTTTCATATTAGTTTTCTTTGCCTGCGTTCCTGCGCGGGCACAAATTTCACCGGGCCCTCTTGCGAAGGCCCACCAGTCTTTAAGCGGAACCATACAATGCGCCAGCTGCCACCAATTCGGCACCAGCACGCCGACTTTCAAATGCCTGGATTGCCATAAAGAAGTGGCCCAACGATTGGCCGCGAAGCACGGATATCACGCCCAGATCCAGATGAAGAATCCCAATGGCAAGGATTGTGTCCGCTGCCACCTCGATCACAACGGCGTGGATTTCGGCCTTATCCACTGGGAGCCTTCACAAAAACAATTTGATCACCGGTTGACGGGCTACATCCTGGAAGGGAAGCATGCGGGCCTTGCTTGCGAGAAGTGCCACCTGCCGGCATACATGGTTTCCGAGGAACGCGCGCTCATCAAGATGAAAGACCTTTCGAAGTCCTTTTTCGGATTGTCGCAAAATTGCGTACCGTGCCACAAAGATGTGCACAAAGGCCAACTCGGAGACAAATGCCTGCAATGTCATAATTACGTGGACTGGAAGGCGGCAAAGCAATTCGATCACTCCAAGACGCGCTATCCTCTGACGGGTCTTCACATCAAGGTCGAGTGCGAGAAGTGTCACAAGCCGGATGTGCCCGGCGGTCCGGCACGCTACCGGGACATGAAGTTCCAGGCCTGCATCGACTGCCATATCGATCCGCACAAAGGCTCCTTCAAGCAGCGTTGCGAAGAATGTCACACCACCGAGGGCTGGAAAAAATTGCTACCTCGCTTTGAATTCGACCATTCCAAGACCAAGTACCCGCTCCTCGGAAAGCACGCCATGGTCGGCTGCGCTGAGTGCCATTTGAAGGGTGATTTCAAACGGGTCCTTCCGTTTGGTAATTGCAATGATTGTCATAAACCGGACCCCCACAAGGGCCAGTTCGAAGCACGTCCCAAAAAGGGCGAGTGCGCGGAATGCCACACCGTGGATGGGTGGAAGCCCTCGCTGTTCGGCGTGAAAGAGCACGACACATCCAAATACCCTCTGAAGGGCAAGCACGTCAAAGTGGAATGCGACAAGTGCCATCTACCCGCGGGCAAGGACACCATCTATAAGGTGAAATTCGCAGCCTGCACCGACTGCCACAAGGATGCCCATGACGGACAATTTAAAGCCGCTCCATATCGAGACAAATGCGAAGATTGTCATACCGTTCTGGATTTTCACCGCTCCACCTTCACCATCGCCAAACATCGCAAGGCGCGTTTTGCACTGACCGGCGCGCACGCCGCCGTTCCTTGCTCCGATTGCCACAAAGTTGGCGCCGCCGGACGAACTGACAAGATCCTGCCGTTCCATTTCGAAGATCGGACCTGCACCGCCTGCCATGAGGATGTCCATCATGGCGAATTCAAAGAACGCATGGCGCGGCGCCGTGCCGATGGCACGCCTCAAGGGTGCGAAGCCTGCCATAACGTGAGGTCCTGGGCCGACGTGAATGGCTTCGACCATTCGAAAACCAAATTCCCGTTGCTCGGAGCGCATCGCGCCGTCAAGTGCGGTGATTGTCACAAGGCGCCGGTCGGCAAAAAAGAAATACAGTTCAAGGACACGTCGCAAGTCTGCGAAGATTGTCACAAAGATGCCCATGACGGCCAATTCGCCAAGGCCGGGAAGACCCCTTGTGCGGACTGCCACGATTCGCAGCGCTGGGTGCCCTCCACCTTCAACCATGACACCCGGACGCATTTCCCCTTGCAGGGTGGGCACGCAGGCGTTGCTTGCGACAAATGCCATAAGCAGACGCGCACGGTCGACGCCAAGCCTGTGATAATCTACAAACAAGCCCCTTCAAAGTGTACCGATTGCCACGGCCCGAATATCGGCCCTTTGAAGTCAAGTCTTCTGCAGTATGCAAATCCTGCCGCCAGTGGGAGAACGCTTCTTACCGAACCTTTGAATCTGTTCCCCACTCTGGCCGCGCTGCCGTCCCAGCCGATGGATTTCGCGTAAAGAGGGATGTACTGCAGAAGTGAGCTCCGAAGCTTGGCAAAGAATCCGCCACGCTTAGAATCTGGCTCTTTCGTTTATAGACAAGGTTACGAGAGTACCGCCAGCTTGGTACTAATTTGCCATTTGAATTATCCCTGGCCAAAAACTGAACGTCGGTACAGTTGTTATTGCCCCAGCGCAAAGACCATAATCCTCCCTGGAGTTATTATAATGATGGCGTACCACAACTCGTCCAGCAGCGGAATCGGATTCACGGAAGCTGAAGCTTTGGGAGGCTGTTACGTCTAAGTCCATTCAGATCCTGTGTTGCTTGCTGCTCTTCTCTTGGTCGGCAGCGAGCGCTCCCGTACCGGTACCCGCACCGCAGCGGGAGACTACTCGTAGTCCGCACGGACCGCTTGCCATCCCCTGCGAGAACTGCCACACCGCTACTGGCTGGCGCCCCATCCGCGCCGTCCCTGAATTTGATCACAATAAAACTGGGTATCCGCTGCGCGGCATGCACGAGAAAGTTCAATGCACGCAGTGTCACGTAAAACCGATATTCACAGACGTGGGCAAGAACTGTCAGGATTGCCATGCCGATATTCACCAGCGGAAAATGGGCACGGACTGCGCGCAGTGCCACTCGGTTCTCGGTTGGAACAATGCCGTACAGCAAGTCAAGGATCACCAAAATCGCTTTCCGCTATTCGGCGCTCACGCCGCCGTGCAATGCGAGGACTGCCACAAGGGCGCGGCAGTGGGTCAATTCCAGGGCCTATCGACGGCCTGCGCTTCCTGCCACTTGCAGGACTTTCAGAAGACCACGAATCCGAATCACGTCAGTGCAAAGTTCGCGACCACCTGCGACTCCTGCCACACGTTTGACAGCTGGCTGGGCGCGAAGTTCGACCACAGCACCACCGGGTTCCTGCTGACGAATGGCCATGCCAACGTGGCCTGTGCCGCCTGCCACATTAACAACAATTACAATTTGACCACCGCCCCGACGGACTGCGGCAATTCCGGCTGCCATTTGACGACTTGGCAGCAGACGAGTAATCCAGTGCACTCTTCGGCTGGCGCGGCTTTTGGCGTGGCCAACTGCGCGGGATGCCACAACACCATTTCCTGGACCACGGCGATCTTCGATCACAGCACCACGGGCTTCCTGCTGACCAACGGGCACGCCAACGTGCCCTGCGCTTCTTGCCATGTCAACAACAACTACACTTTGACGATTGCGCCGACGGACTGCGGCAACTCCGGATGCCATTTGACGAGATGGCAACAGACCACTACCCCAGTACACTCGACATCGGGGCCTGCTTTTGCGCCCACGAATTGCGCCACATGCCATACCACGCAAGGCTGGGACTCCGCGTCTTTCGACCACAGCACCACCGGTTTCGCGCTGACGGGTACGCATGCTTCTCCTTCGCCCACGCCCTGCGCTTCCTGCCACGTCAGCAACAATTACACACTGAACTCGGCCGACTGTATGGGCTGCCACCAGGCGGCGTGGAACACCACGCCTTCGTTCGGCGGCAGTGTGCCGGATCACATCAAGGCGAGCTTCCCCTCGACGGCCGCCGCTTGCGCCCAGTGCCACACCATCACCAAGTGGGCCGACGGCAAGTTCGATCACACCGCCTTCGGGTTCCCGCTGACGAACTCGCACGCCCTGGTGACCGACGGCGGCAAGGTGCCGTCCTGCGCTTCCTGCCACATCAACAACAATTACAGCTTGACGACCTTGCTGTCGGACTGCGGGAATTCCGGATGCCATTTGACAACCTGGCAGCAGACCAATAACCCGACGCACTCAACCTCGGGACCGACGTTCGCTGTCGCGAACTGCATGACATGCCACAACACCATCTCATGGACTACCGCAGCCTTTGACCACAGCACCACGGGCTGGGCGCTGACGGGCTCGCACCAAATGGCGCCGGCCGGTAAAGTCGTGGCCTGCACCGACTGCCACGTGAGCAACAACTACACCTTCACGGTGGCGAACACGGATTGCTACGGCTGCCACCAGGCTGCTTGGCAAAGCACGACGACGATGGGTGGAGCTGTACCGAATCACATCACGGCGGGCTTCCCGACCTCGCAATGTTCGACCTGCCACAACACGACTACCTGGACTTCAACCTTCAATCACGCGACCACGGGTTTCCCGCTGACGAATTCGCACCAGATGGCGCCGGCCGGGAAAGTTGTGGCCTGCACGGATTGCCACATCAACAACAACTACACTTTGGCCACTGCGCCGACCGACTGCGGCAACTCCGGATGCCATTTGACGACCTGGCAGCAGACGAATAATCCCGTGCACTCGTCAGCCGGAGCGCCTTATGCCGCAGCGAACTGCACGACGTGCCACAACACCATCACCTGGACCACCGCAACCTTTGACCATAGCACCACCGGTTTCGCGCTGACGGGTTCGCACCAGATGGCGCCGGCCGGGAAAGTCGTGGCCTGCGCTGACTGCCACGTGGGCAACAACTACACCTTCACGGCGGCGAACACGGATTGCTACGGCTGCCACCAAGTCGCTTGGCAAACCACGACGACGATGGGGGGAGTGGTACCGAATCACGTCGCGGCGGGCTTCCCGACCTCGCAATGTTCGACCTGCCACAACACGACTACTTGGACTTCAACCTTCAACCACGCGACCACGGGTTTCCCATTGACGAATTCTCACCAAATGGCGCCCGCGGGGAAAGCTGCGACCTGCGCGTCTTGCCATATCAACAACAACTACACGCTGACGATTGCACCGACCGACTGCGGCAACTCCGGATGCCATTTGACGACCTGGCAGCAGACCAACAATCCGACACACGCGTCAGCGGGAGCGCCCTTTGCCGCAGCGAACTGCATGACATGCCACAGCACCATCACCTGGACCACCGCAACCTTTGACCACAGCACCACGGGCTGGGCGCTGACGGGTTCGCATCAGATGGCGCCGGCCGGGAAAGTCGTGGCCTGCGCTGACTGCCACGTGGGCAACAACTACACCTTCACGGTGGCGAACACGGATTGCTATGGCTGCCACCAAGTTGCTTGGCAAAGCACCGCGATGCTCGGTGGAGCGGTACCGAATCACATCACCTCGGGCTTCCCGACCTCACAATGCTCGACCTGCCACGATACGGTGCTCTGGTCGACTGGCAAGTTCGATCACAGCACCACGGGCTGGCCGTTGCAGGGTGCGCACGTGACCACGCCCTGCGCTTCGTGCCACATGGGTGCCAACCCATTCGGCCTTACTACCGCGAACACGGATTGCTATGGCTGCCACCAAGCTGCTTGGCAAAGCACCGTGACGCTCGGCGGCGTCGTGCCGAACCACGTTGCCGCCTTGTACCCGACCACTTGCCTGACCTGCCACACTACGTGGGTCACCACCGGTTGGCTCGGGGCGACCTTTACTCACAGCCAGTTCCGCATACCGCATAATGGCTCGGTCTGTTCGGACTGCCACCTGGTTTCGACGAACTATAAGACGTTCTCTTGTGAGAATTGCCATACGAAGTCAACCGCGCACCGGGCCGGAATGTCGACGCGGTGCTACGACTGTCATAAGAATTGATGGGGGACACGCTTCGCGCGCTTCTGGGGTCTTGGCGGGTAAAATGGTGCAAGAGCAAGTTCCTTGGGGAACTGTAGTAGGGGGAAGGAAAGCAAGTGTATCGAACGACCTGGAGGGTAAGCCTAGCCGCTAGACTTTTTTTCAAGCCATCTTTGGCTTTCGCTGTGTTGATTTGCTCCGCCCTCACCTTTCACGGTAGCGTTGCTCGCGCGCAGAATCCGCAGGCGGATCAATCGAGCAGCAAGCCTTCGGTTTTTCGTGTCAAGTATGTCGCCGACGGCTCGCTCTATATTGATGCCGGGCGCAACGCCAATCTCCAAGAAGCGATGAAGCTCTCGCTCGTCAACCCGCCTCCCGATGGCGTGGTTTCCGATGCCGTGCGGTTCCGGGGCTACGAGCACGTCGCGGAGCTCAAAGTCGTTTCCGTGGCGGATTCATCTTCGGTCTGCGAAATCGTGAGCTCTAATGGTGAGATTAAGGCAGGCCAGTTAGCGTTTCTCACGCCCGATAGCGTGGTCGAACGCCGTGAGGCTGTGGATGCCGCTGAAGAAGACAAGTATCCCATCGTCATGACTTTCACCTATGGCGACCCTCTCGAGGAAGAAGTTCGTACGACGCAAGAGCAAAAGCAGCTTCGAGAATCACCCGCCGGACAGATCCGCGGCCGGATCGGCTTTGACTACGGCGGGGTCCATGAAGCCGGCGGGCTCAATGGCAAGCAAGTGGGGCTGTCCATCTCCTCGGACATCAGCAACATCGGCGGGACCTACTGGAATTTCAAGGGCTACTGGCGCGGCAACATGAACGTGAGCAGTTCCACTCCGACGGGCGCCACTCCCACTACGCTCACGGATCTGCTCAACCGCACCTACCAAATCGGTTTATACTATCAAAGCCCTTATTCCCCGGTCACCATCGGCGTGGGGCGCTTGTTTCTTCCCTGGGCGCCGAGCCTCAGCACGATTGACGGTGGCTATCTCGGAAGAAAAATCACGCGGCTCGCGACCGTGGGGTTCTTCGCCGGATCCACGCCGGATCCGACCTCATGGAGCTATAATCCGAACCAGCATATCACCGGGACTTTCGTGAATTTCGAAGCTGGCGACTTCGAACACACCCGCTTTTACAGTACGGCCGGCATCGCCGTTACCAGCATCCAATGGAAGGTGGCTCGCCAATTTGCATTCTTCGAGAATAATTTGTCCTGGAAGCGCTACATCACGCTTTACAGCTCTTTGCAGGCGGACGAGGCCAGAACATCTCCGCTGGTAAATGGCGGAAGCAATCCCACAGGTGTCTCCCAAAGTTATTCTTCGCTGCACATTCAGCCATTCCACCGCGTGGGGTTCGGCGTCAATCACAATTATTTCCGCAGCCTGCCGACGTACGATCCCCGGCTGCTCGGCACCGGTCTATTGGACCGCTATCTTTTTCAAGGCTTCAGCGGGGACGTGCGCGTAGAGCTCATGAAGCACATCAGCGTGTACGCTAGCGTAGGCCGCAGTAAAGCCACCTCGGACAAGAAGAATTCGCTGAATCAGGCCTTTGGCCTCACCGTGCCCAACCTGTGGAAGACCGGACTGCTCGCCGATGTGCATTACTCGAAATTCGATAGCTCGTTCGGAAGCGGCAAATACACCTCTTTTTCACTTTCCAAGAACCTCAGCGATTCGTTCCGCATTCAGTTCTTGGGCGGTCATCAGACCTTCAATTCCGCTCTTAGCGCCAATAACAGTTCCAATTTCGTCAACGCCGTGGTCGATTGGAACGTGGGCCCTCGCTATTTTGTGGAAGGCAATTTCGGCTGGTATCGCGGCACCACCATGAATTACCAGCAATGGACCACGGTTTTCGGCTATCGCTTTGGAGGATATCGCAAAAAATGAGAAACCTCCGGCGCCAAGATCTTCCAGGCTCCCGAACTCCGCTGACTGTGATGTTTGGGCAGCTTTCGGCTGTTTTCGCTGTGGCACTGCTGTGTTGCTGCGGCGCCGCGTTTGGCCAAGCGCAGTCTGGTGCTCAACCCGCTGGGGAGACGGCTGCTCCTCCCGTTTCGCCCCCGATGGCGGCTCTCTCTCGCGCCCGCGCAACCGTCGAAAAGTTCTTTGAGCAGGCCGCCAATGTGGTGTGCACGGAAAATGTAACCCAGGCGCTTGTCGGGAAGAACGGGAAAGCCAGTTATCGTGAGGAATCCGTCTTTGACTATCAGCTTCAGGCCAATCCCAATAGCGGATCGCTGAAGCTCGTCGAATCCCGCGATACGCGCAAAGCTGCCTTCCGTGATTCGTCGCGCACCCTGCTCATTACCAACGGTTTCACCAGCATGCTCCTGATTATCCACCCGTCCTATGAGACCAGCTATACGTTCGAGCCCGCAGGCGAGGAGCTCATCGACGGTGTGGCCTTTGCTAAAGTAAATTTCAAGTTCGTTCCCGGGGCTTCATCGCCCGCGGCCCTTCAACTCCGGGGCAAGAACTATCCCATCCCGCTTTCTGGTACCATTTGGATTGAGCAGCAGAGCGGCGCCGTCGCTAAATTGGTCGCGACCATGGATTCCAGCCTGAGCGATCTGGGTCTTCACGGCATGCGCAGTGAAATTCACTACGCCACCGTGCATTTTCATGATCCCGAGGAATCCTATTGGATGCCCGTATCTGCCATTATCGATGTTGAAGCGGCCCGCCAGCATTGGCGCAATATTCACCGTTTCACAGGTTACAAAAGATTCAGGGCCACCATTCAGGTGGAGGATCTCGAGACAAAACGATGAGCACATCCGCAACTGTTGGCACCGCCATACTGCCTCGCGAGGACGCCGAAAAGGGCCATCGCACACGCGTGTTCCTGTCCTGGATGCTGGCCTTGGCCGTCGTTCTGGTCATTGCCGGCTACGGCCTGAATTACTACACGCTCAGCGCCGCCCAGCGCCCCTTTTCGCCCAAGCACGAACTCCTCCGCCCCAGCGGCACGATTGGCATCAAGCTTGGCATGCTCGGCGTGTTGATGTTTTTTCTCATCTATCTTTATCCCCTTCGAAAGAAATGGGGATGGCTCGGCCGCATGGGCAACTCCCGCCATTGGCTTGATTTCCACATCGTCCTTGGCACCACCGCGCCCATCATCGTGGCCTTTCACTCCACGTTCAAATTCGGCAACATCGCCGGGATGGCCTTCTATAGTATGCTGATGGTCACCATCAGCGGCTTTGTCGGTCGCTATCTCTACGCCCACATTCCCCGCGGCCTCAGCGCTGCGGAACTCACCATGAAAGAGATCCAGGAGAAAGAAGAGGCCCTACGCAAAGAGCTCGCCGAACAAAAGGCTACTTTCGGCTTTTGCGTCGATGCTCTTTCTGACTTGCCGACGCCGGCCGAAGTGGCCAAGGCCCCCTTGATTGCTTCTCTCCTTTCCATGTTTCTGCTCGACATCAAGCGCCCCTTCAAAGCTTCCGCGGTGCGGTTGCGCGAAGCCGGCTTCGTTCCCTGGCTGTTTGCCGGCTTAGGACTGTTCCCCACCCGCGACCAGAGACTCGAGCGCGCCCTTCTCATAAAGCAAAAACAGGCCTCGCTCTCCCAGAGCATCGCCTTCCTCGCCCGTACCCAAAAGATTTTTCAGCTCTGGCACGTCGTTCACCGGCCCTTTAGTTATGCCTTCGCTATCCTCGCCATCCTGCATATTGGCATCGCCCTCTTCATGGGCTATAGACTGTAGGCCGTTCCGATGCCGGGCCAGTTTTCATCTGTCTCCCAAGGAAACCAATACAGAAATCGCCGGTAAGCCGGCCTCGATGTACCTGGAAAGGACTTTCGCATGAAACGTATTTCTCTGGCACTGGGGCTCTTTGCCGCGCTTTTGGCCGCCGGCGGATGCAAGAAGCAGCAAAATGACAATGACGCCATTCGCGCAGGAATCATGCAGCATCTCACTGCAGTAGGCACCCTCAACATGAGCGCCATGGTGATGGACATCCAAAAGGTTTCCATCAACGGCAATCAGGCCCACGCCGAAGTTGAATTCCGGCCCAAAACCGGGTCGCCCCAGGGGGCTGGCATGCAGGTTTCCTATAACTTGGAAAAGCGCGACGGTGCGTGGGTCGTTCTCAAAACGCAGGCGGCGGGCGGCATGATCCAGCATCCCGATCCCAATCAAAACCCGCACCAAAATCAAGACGTACATTCTGGTGGTCTCCCGAGGTTCAACGACGTCCTGAATCCGGTTGCTGCCCCGGCTCAAGGGTCCCCGCCGCCGGGCCATCCCCCGGCCAAGTCACAGCCGCCCGCTTCGCAGTTGGGCGGGCAGGATCAAGCTTCCGCAAAAAAACCGCGCTGATTTTATGGATACTCTTGTCGCCTTCATTGTGGCCGTGATTGTTATCGGCCTCTTCATGCGCTCTTATCTAAAGAAGCAGAAGAGGATAGAAGAACTGGCCCTTGCCGCTGAGGAAAAGGGGAAGTTACGTTCCGATGGCCCGCAATCCCAGCATCCTCATATCGACGCCAACAATTGCATCGGCTGCGCGGCCTGCACCATGGTCTGCCCCGAGGGCGATGTGCTGGCCATGCTGGGTGGCAAGGCCGTCATTGTCAACGGCTACAAATGCATCGGCCACAGTCTTTGCGCGGAAGTCTGCCCGGTCGGCGCCATCACCATGGTCCTGGCCAGCCCCAGTATGGGCGGGGATATGCCCTACTTGACGCCCGAGTTTGAGACCACCATCAAGAACATGTTTATCGTCGGCGAGCTGGGTGGATTGGCGCTCATCAAGAACGCCATCAACCAGGGCCGCGACTGCATCGACACTATTGC
Source organism: Acidobacteriota bacterium (assembly GCA_003224525.1). Lineage (GTDB taxonomy): Bacteria > Acidobacteriota > Terriglobia > Acidiferrales > UBA7541 > Acidiferrum. The sequence continues at coordinate 23,848 of QHZB01000063.1, forward strand.
CAATAAAACGGCCTCCCAGGGCGGCGCACGGCGCTCCCCGGACGTATACGACGTGCTGATCGTGGGTGCGGGACCTGCGGGAATCAGCGCTGCCCTCCGTGCCACCGAGAAAAAACTCAATTACTTGACGATTGATGAGGGAGAGATCGGCGGCACGGTGGCCAAGTATCCGCGTCAGAAATTGGTGATGACCAGTCCGGTGGAATTTCCCATGCACGGAAAATTCAAGAAGACCGAACTTAGCAAGGAAGAACTGATCGCCTTCTGGAACAAAGTCCTGCAGCGCGCGGATTTTAAGCTGCGCCAGGGTGAGAAGGTTGAGGACATCAAGAAAGGCGAGGACCAGATCTTCACGGTCGCGACGGCCAAAGGCCAATATCGAGCGCAATCCGTGGTGCTGGCGCTCGGCAAGAGCGGCAGCCCGCGGAAACTCGGGGTCAAAGGCGAGGAACTTCCAAAAGTCATGTACCGCTTGATTGAGGCGGACCACTACATCAACAAGAAAATCCTGGTGGTGGGCGGAGGCGACAGCGCCATCGAAGCCGCCATGGGCCTCGGCCACCAGGTTGGCAATCAGGTCACGCTCTCCTACCGCAAAGAAGCCTTCAGTCGCATCAAGGAGCGCAACGCTCAGCGCATCGAGGAATCCATCCGCAAAGGCAAAGTCAAAGTCATTTACAACTCCGCTCCCGTGGAGTTCAAAGAGAAATCCGTGCTCCTGGATGTCAGTGGCAAACCGGAGGAAATCCCCAACGATTACGTCTGGATCTTCGCCGGCGGCGAACCCCCCACTGCATTCTTGAAAAAGATCGGCATCGGTTTCGGGAACCAAGACCTCACATCGACAGGGAGCAAAGAAGCAAAACAGGCGAAAACGGAAAGACAGGCTGCGCTCTCTCCGATTTAGCTCTCCCGCTCCTGTCGAGTCGGCGAACTCCAGAGCTCATCGATTCTGTATCTTTTCCCTGGTTTTCCGCGCGATTGCCTTGGCCGTGCCTTGATCCGCCGCTGGAATAACCGTTCCTTTTCTCCCCGTGGGCTTTGCGGTTGGTATTGTCATTGGTGTCCAGAAATTCGGATCGCCAGCCGCAAACTCTTTTGATACGTGGGACATCTCGCTGTTGACAAAGAAGAGGTTGCTTTCCGTGTTGACATACGATTCGCGCGCGATCTGTTGCAGCCGTTTCATGGCTTCTTCGCCTTCCGCTTCCTGCAGGTTTTCCTTCCATGAGAGTAGGTCGTCGTTTTGCTTGAGCGCGTTCATGGGCATGAAAATGAGAAATTCCGGCGACTGCATCCCCAAGTTCACCTGATAGACGAGCCACGGCGCGTCTGCTTTGATCTTCTCGTACGCCTCGCCAAGAATCTTAAACGATTCCACGAATTCGCTCTCATGCCCCGGCGCGAGGCGCACCTCAACCACGCGCATGAAGCGCATTTCCGACAGATCGATGTTGTCTGTGTGATAGCCCAGGTCGTCGCGGCGTACCGCCACGACCGTGCGCTCGCTCGTCAGGAGCGCATCGACCTCTTCCTGCATCCGGGCGAGGTCGGGATGGGCGGCGTAGATCTTCTTCCACCCATCGAAGGACTGCTCCAATTGCTCGAAAGAGTCAAAAGGGTCAAAGGAGAGCACCTCCCGCCCCCCGGTCAGGGATTGCAAGGCAATCCAGGAATTGGGGACTTCCAGGCGATTACAGGCGCGCGCAATGGCGGCCGCTAACTTATTGCGCGCGTTTGCCTTGCCGTACGGGAATTCTTGGTACACCAGAACCAATAGATTTGGCGGCGCGGGGGCCGGATTCAAGGTCTTATTCTCCTGCCCCGAAGAAATGGAAACGTATCCCACGGAGAGTAAAATGATCGCTGCCAATCCTCGGATAACAGTCATGCGACATCCCTCCAATAATTGAAAACGGGCACGGCGTGCCGTGTCACTGCATGAAAAACTCAAGGCCAGCGAGACTTTGTGCGCCCGGGTAATGACATTCGGACCGGATGCGCCTCCGGAAAACAAGGCGAGGCGCGCATTCGAAGTTCTGAATCTTGTCGATGGCCAGCCTTCGGGAGCGGTCGGCATCGCGTTCTGAAAACTCCGGCCCTGCAAACTCTGCAGTTTTTCGTTCCGCGGGTTGCTCCTGACCGCGGTCGGCGATTCCGGAACCAGTTGTCAATAGTTTCCCGCCATTAGCCTCGCCGGGACCTCACAATTCTACTCCAAGTCCTGTTTGGTACACAGTTTGTGATGTGGTATGGGCTACGGGCGCCATCGCCAGCAAGTAAAGCATCATCAATTCGGAATAGGTATCCCAGCGGGTCGCAAGAAACCCGTTCTCTGGTGTCCAGCCCATCGACAGCGTTGTTCCTCCGTTCAGCATCCAGTTGAAATCCACGTTGTTGTAAATTTGCGTCGCTAGCCCGGGAATTTGCGCGTCTTGCTAAAAGTGCTGCCGGCAGACCAGCACGCCGCACAGCAAAATGGCCGTGTCGATCGACGATACTTCGGAAGTGAACGCTCGCACTCCTGAAGTCATGTCGACGAAGTGATAGCAGAAGCCGTTCATCCCCTGCGGCTGCATCTGATTGAGGAGAAAACTCAGCGTTGTTTGCACGCGATCGCTGATCGACGATGTTGGCTGGTATCCCCGCTGATCTCCGATGCACAGCGCTGTCAGCCCAAATCCGGTGGAAGCTATGCTTGAGACCGGCCGGTTGTCATTTCCACCCGCCGCGAAAGCGCGATCCTTGATTTGCCCCGTCCCCGGGTCGGCTTGCTCCCAGAAGAACTGAAAAGCCGCTTTGGTAATTTCCTCTAGGAGCTGGTCGTCGGTTCCGAAATACCCGTCGCCTGGTGGCGGAGGCATAACCAACGAACTTCCGCCACCGCATCCTGCCACAAGAAAAGGCAGGTTCGACACCGTACAGGCTCCTGCTGTCTTCCCCAGGTTCGCCAGCAGTTTCCGGCGTGTGATGATTGAACTCATTTCTTTCCGTCCGGCCGCTTTGACTTACCCCAGGCTCCATCGCCCGGTCGCGCGGCCTGAACATCATCATCCGTAATAAATCGATTTTCTCATGCCGATGAACTAGCACCGTTCCAGGCACCTGCTCCGTGTATAGCGGGATGAACCAGAATCACAAAGGCGATCCCGGGATGAAGTTCGACCGACGTGTAGTCCTCAAAGAAGTGGTTTCACCGCTGACTCGATAACGTCGGTGTACTCAAATCCCACGACCTTCTTCCGCAGTATTCCTTGGCGGTCATAGAGCATTGTTGTTGGCAAACCTTCGATGCCGCCAAACTTCTGTTTCAAGTCGTCCGGGGCGACGGCCAGCGGATAGCGCACTCCGATTTTTCTTGCGAATTGAATGGGGTCCTCCATATCCATCATGGTATCGAACTTGAATCCGATGACGGCAAATCCGCGTGAGCCGTAGAGATTGAGGAGTTTCTGATAGCCGGGCATCTCTTTCTTGCACGGCTGACACCAGGTGGCCCAAAAATCAACGAGCACCACCTTGCCGCGAAGGTCAGCCGATGAGATTTCGCGGCCCTGCAAGTCTTTCACGGAGAACTCGGGCAGGTATGAACGAATTTCACCTGCCGAGATTACGGCTTGTTTGGGCTGGGGAGAACTCGCCGGTTGCTGATCGCATCCGGCGAGGCCGAGTCCTGCAAGGCTGAGAAAAAACAGACTTTGTTTTAGTCTTAGCATCTATTCCTTCTTTTGCACTTCGAGAATCAGCAGCTTCAGGGATGCCGAAGCTTCCGGTTTCTTCTTCCCCGCAGGCTTGTGGTACAACTCGCCGCGAAGGGTGAAGACCGCAGGTGAATCGGCAAGCGGTTCAACAGTCTTTAGTAAATCATTTGGTGCGATCGTAAAGGACTGATTCGGCGAAACCTGTAAAGCGAGATTGCCCGAAGTGTCCTTGACTATTTTTCCGCGCGCGGTTACTTCCATCTCCGCAACGGTCACACCACTGTCGTAAACCGCTTTGAGAAGTTGAGCGGGATCAATCTGGCCGTCTTCCTGGGGCGTAACATCGACCTTTCCATCGATCAAGCTAACATCCACTTTTTGAACGCCAGACTGGCGTCCGAGGTGTTGTTTCACCCCGTAGGCTCAAAAGTTTCAGGTCATGCCTTCGACGCGCATTTCGATGTGCTTGATCTGTGCCTGCAATGTCGGCACAAACACGCAACCTAGCAAAAATAGCAACACGAGTTTTCTTGTGTTCATTGTTCATCCTTTCATTTGAAGTGAAGCCGAAACTGACGAGTAATTCCGAAACTGATGTGACGGCGGACAGGCATGAACATGGCGCCGGCCGAATGCGCAACATCCCAATCCATGCCGAGCCAGACGTGCATTCCCGGACGCACACCTACGTAGGTCGTGATTCCTGCGAGCAAAACGTCGCCGCCGCTGCCGCTCTCTGTGACCGCCGCGATGCGGTCATCTTGAGAGTGCAACCAAGTCAGGACGGGCCCAATGAACCATTCACGGGCCCCGTTCTTCGATTCATAAGGACGGTAGGATATCCAGAAGCGCGATTCGACGTCGCTGCCCAGGCGGCTCTTTTGCGTCCCTGGCGCGCGCAAGAGAGAATGGAAATCCTCGTCGGCGACAAGCCGCCTGAGATGGAAGAGCCCGGTGTAAGTCCAATTCGCTGCCACGAAGAAATCGCTAGAGCCCGAACCGGGCTGCAGACTCGCGGGCAGCCGTTTTCCGCTCCTAGCAGCTAGATTCGTTCGGCCTGTCGGAAGTTTGGGGCCTAACGTCACGGAAGCTTGCGTCGTGCCTCGTTTGGAATCCCGCCGGTAGAAGCGGTATTTCACGAGTACCCTCGCGTCGCCAAGACCTGTACCGCCACTCAGAGGATTCCCGTTCGCGTTTGGCATTTCGAAATGATTCGTCACCACAGGCACGAGCACTGTCAAATCAAAATCGCGGCGGAACCCCCAAGTGAAGTTGAAATCACCCTCGTGCGAAAACGTAGGGCGTGCCGTCAAGGGAATATCCCCCGACAGGCCGGAGATCAGGCCGCGGGTGGTGAAAATGGAGTTGTAGGAGATTAGTCCACCGCCAGGGAACAGCGGAGGTGCTGTCTCAGGAGCAGGTCCTTGCGCACCTGCTGCCGAAGCAAAAACCGCCAGAAGAACCAGTCCGAGCGGCCAAGGCCGCCCACGACCTCTTGCGTTTCGAAATCCCATTATTTTTCCTTCCAGAAGAAAGTAGTGTGCCGAGGCACACTCGCCCGCGAAGCCGCCAGACGACTGGAAGGTTGATTAAATGCGAAGAGGCAAAGGTGCCGCTGCTTGTGGGACAGGTGGCGCGTGGCAATGCGCAGTAAGAACCCTCGACGGGGAAACCAAGACTTGCGATGCACTAAACCCTAGCAATACAGCGACGAAAACAGGTGAGAAGGTTAGAGCATGCGCTGAGGCCGTCTGTACAAAGGGCGCGTGCATGGACGGCATGGACTTGCAGCATTCCTGGCTATGCTCGTGGCCGTGCGACGAGCAAGGCATCGAATCGCAGCATTGCGTCGCGGCAGCCGGCGTCGACACGGCTAAGCAGTCGAACGCATACGTGGCAAAGGCAACCGTCATTACCGCCAGCAGAATTGGCCTGATAAAACTCATCTGTAACCAAGGTAGACGTGTCCCAAACTGAAGTCAAGGCCCGCCACGTCGTAACCTGTCGAACTCTATGCGAGTTTGGCCAGAAACAAGACATGGTTCTTGAAGATATTTCTTCGGCGGCCCGCGAACCTATTTAGCTAGATAGTCTTCTTCTTGCATGTGTTGCGTGCCTGCTGTGATGGTCCGTAATTGACGGACGGGGGCGGGTCCTGTGGACTGACGAATCACAAACTCGGGCTCGATGGCGATCTCTGTCACGTATTCGCCGCGCCCTTCAATTTGGTCGACGACGGTTTGCGCCGCGATTTGGCCCATCTTCACAAGTGGCTGCCTTACTGTGGTTAGTCCGGGATTGGCGTAGGCCGCTCCGGCAATATCGTCGAAGCCGACAATGGAAATATCTTCGGGCACGCGCAAGCCAGCTTCGCGGAACGCCCAGATCGAGCCGATTGCCGAAATGTCGTTGTAAGCAAAAAGTGCAGTGAAAGGATGCTTCCTTGCCAGGAGTTGCTTGGCGAAGGGATATCCAATGGCGGGCGTCGAATCGATGCCCTCTAACTGGATGGTCAGCTCGGGACGAATGCGAATGTCGAGCTGCTGCGCTACCTCGCATATCGCGCTCCAACGCACGGCGGAATCCGAACTGATGGTCTGCCCCTTGATGAACGCGATTTCTTCGTGACCGAGATCGCGAAGGTGTTCGAGGGCCAGCCTCGCGGCGCGCTTGTGATCCAAGATGATGTTGGTCACGCCATCGACGCGCTCATGCCCTGCGACCGCGACGGTAGGCAGAGCAAGCTTCTCCGTCAGCGACGTATCGGTGGTGATGAAGCCCTCCACGCCCCGCGTCAAAAGCATTTGCGCGTAGGTTTGCAGGAGCTTTGGATCGTGCCGGTGGATCACCGTGAGGAAGAAATAATTGTTTTTGCGCAGGTATTCTTCGATACCGCTAATCACTAGGGCGCCGTAGGCATCGCCGATTTCTTCAGCGATCACGCCAATCGTATAGGTTCTCTTCAAGCGCAGGGTGCGAGCGAAAAAGTTAGGTCGGTAATTGAGCGCTTGCGCCGCCTCGATGATGCGATTTTTCGTATGCTCGGGAATGGAACGTGCCGCGGGAGAATTGTTCAGGGCAGCTGAGACCGTTCCTGGGGTCAGCCCGAGATGCTCCGCAATGGTCTTCAGGGTGACCTTATCCTCGTGGCGCGGGCCAGACTTCTTTCTCGGTGGTGGCGTCATTTACAGAAACCTTCGAGCACCTTCCAAAATTGGGATTTGGGAAATGGCTTGCCCCAGCGTGAGAATACATCCTGCCAGGTTCGCCCGACGTCCTGTAAGCCGCGATTCTAGCTTAACTTGGGCTTTGTCAGGCGAGTATTCTACGCACCAAGCTGACTTGAGGTTTCGCCTGTGGGCCGGCATGGTCCTACATTTATACTGATAAAAGGCGCCCCTGGCGGCTCTCTCCAAGCGAGGAGGGCTCCCTACCCTCCATTCTTCCCGGCGCAAGAATATCATTATTTCTGATTCACAAGCCCCGGGTTAAGCGACCGAAGGGTTTAATGGGGAGCGATCGGTGACCACGACTACGACGGCTGGCCGTACCTGTAGCCGACTTGCCTCGGAAGGAACGAAGAGCAATCGCCTCGCGATCGCCGTAAGAGTCAAAGTCTGCGCCAAGGGAATGACGCAAATTCGCTGGCCCTCTGGAAAACTGGACACACTCATGGGTTGCCAGCCAGTTCTATTCCGCGCTGGAAGGTACTGGCGCCGTGCCTGGAGAACGTATCTGCCCCACTCCTGTACTCCTGCCGCCCCAAGTCCAAATCCGCAACAAGCCCCGCAATCGTTATCCAAACCGCCCCGCAGGCCGTCCGTGGCGGCCAACCTCCCTTGCAATGAATCGTCCTCATTTCCCCTTTTTCCCGAAGAGTTAAGATATCAACCGAGAAGCCATTTGCACTGAAGAAACGCTTGTTGCACTTTCTCGTTGCTGCGACCCCGCCCCATGTATCGTTAGCATGGAGTCCAAAGAGGGGCTTCGAACTGCCATGAAAAAGTTGCGCTTTTTGGTTTCCCTGACGACGAACGACAATGATTACCAGATCGAGCAGGCGCTATCTGCGGAGCAGATGGCCCGCCGACTGGGCACGGAAGTCCAAATCGTTTATGCGGATAACGACGCGATTACGCAGAGCACGCAGATCCTGAAAGCCATCCAGGCGGCTGAGGATAAGAGGCCGGATGCCGTTGTTTTTGAGCCGGTTGGTGGCACCGCTTTACCCCAAGTCGCCCGGGCGGCCGCATCCGCCGGTATCGGATGGGCCGTGCTGAATCGCGACGCCGCCTACATCCCGGAATTGCGCAAATCATCGTCTGCTCCTGTTTTCGGCGTGAGTTCCAACCATCTCGAAATTGGCCGGATTCAGGGCCGTCAATTTGCCGCTCTGCTGCCCCATGGTGGCGCGATCCTCTATATTCAAGGGCCGGCGGAGAATTCCGCGGCCAAAGAGCGCGCCTTGGGGATGCAGGAGACGAAACCGTCCAATATCCACGTCACCGTGCTCAGGGCTCAATGGACCGAGGAGAGCGCTCAGCGAGCCCTCCGTTCTTGGCTGAAACTGAGTACCTCGCAAAGGGCAGCCGTGGATTTGGTTGGGGCGCAGGATGATTCCATGGCGGTCGGGGCCAGGAAAGCCTTTGAAGAATTGACGAACGAATCGGAGCGGGAGCGCTGGCTGAAACTGCCCTATACCGGCTGTGATGGTTTGCCCAAGACCGGCCAATCCTGGGTGCGCACCGGGCTCTTGGCCGCGACCATTTATGTTCCTCCCAATACCGGGCAGGCCATCGAGATGCTCGTCCAGGCATTGCAGCACAGAAATCCACAGCCGGAGCGCGCGCTGACCGTTGCTGTTTCCATCCCCTCTCTGGCGGAGTTAAAACCTCGCTAGCCGCACGCCCCTCGCCTCTCACTCCTTGCCTGCCCGCGCTTCCTGGGTTCAGATGAGTTCCCTTAGAAGAACGATTTACTTGCTTGTCCGGAGCGTGCGTCGTCGTATAATGCCTCGGACTCACTGGTGCTTATTCAAATGCTGCGTTCATCGAGGAGACGCGCATGAAGAAACAACCCAAGGACTCCGCCATCGGCCGGAGAGGGTTTCTGGCTGCTACGGGCGGTCTGCTCGCGGCGGCGGTCCCCGGGGGTGAAATAATCGCCCGTGCGGCAAATTCCGAAGTCTCGCTTTTAGGCTTTCCCGCAGCCAAGGCTTCCGGTAGTTTGCGCAAGATTCCTATCGGCGTGTTTGATCCGGTCTATGACCATCTCTCCCTCGACGCCATGCTGGACAAGGTCACCGCCCTTGGTCTCGAAGCCATGGAGATCGGCACGGGAGGCTATCCGAACAATCCCCATTGTCCCCTGGACGAGCTCATCGCCGATCGTTCCAAGGCCAAAGCCTGGCAGAAAAAGTTTGAAGACCGGGGAATTCGCGTCGCCACTCTCAGTTGTCATGGCAACCCCATTCATCCCGATCCCAAGCATGCCCAGAAAGACATCGATACCTTCCGCAAGACCGTCCTCCTCGCCGAAATCCTCGACGTAAGAGTCATCGTCGGTTTTTCCGGCTGCCCGGGCGGCACTCCGCAGGATACCCAGCCGAATTGGATCACTTATCGCTGGCCCCCCGAATACGCCCGCATGCAGGACTGGCAGTGGAAAGAAAAAGTCATCCCCTATTGGAAGGAAGCAGCCAAATACGCGCGCGATCACGGCATCAAACGTCTTGCTTTCGAAATGCATCCGAACTTTGTTGTTTATAATCCCCGAACATTGATGAAACTCCGCGAGGCCGTCGGCGAAGAGATTGGCGCGAACTGCGATTTGAGCCATCTCTTCTGGCAGGGCTGCGATCCGGTCGAAGTCATCCACTTTCTGGGTAAACAGGGCGCCCTTTTCCACGCGCACATGAAGGACACCGTTTTCTTTCCAGAGAACGTCAATAAGTATGGAGTGCTGAACTTTGCGTTTGAAACCAACGAACTAGACTTGGCCTCGGAGACTTTCCGCGCCGTCGGCTATGGCCACGGTGCCGGTCTCTGGAAATCGATCGTCAAGGCTTACATGGACGTCGGCTTCGAAGGCATTCTCAGCATTGAAAATGAAGATCCCGTTCTCGCTGGAGAAGTCGGGGTCGAACGCGCCGCTTACGTTTTGAAAAACGTGCGCAAAGAACTTTTGGGTGAATGACCCGGGCTGCCGCGGGATTTTTTTAACACGCGCGCCCTGGTGCTAAGACATTCGAATCGTGAAGTAAGGTTAGGAGGAATTATGCAGCGGCGTGAAGCGTTGAGGTTGCTCATGGCTGGCGGGGTTTTGCCCGCACTGCCCACGAATCTTTTTGCTTTTTTCCAGGGAGCGCACCCCGCATCCGGATACACGCTGCGCACGCTCAACCCGCATCAGAACGACACGGTTGTCGCGATGATCGATCAGATCATTCCCGCAACGGATACTCCCAGCGCCCAAGGTGCGCGCGTCAATGAATTCATTGACGTCATCCTCACAGAATGGGCCGACGCCGAAGAACGCATGAATTTTCTCGACGGTCTCGCCGGAGTGGACAAACAAACTAACGACCTCTTCGGAAAGAATTTCGTGGACGCTTCGCCCGCCCAGCAAGTCACATTGCTCCGCTCCATGGATGAATCCGTCGCTGCGCAACGCACTCGCAGGATGCGCCATGGCAACACCATCCCGGAAGAGCGCGATAAACAGTTGCGCGGCGAATTTTTCAACGTCTTTAAAGGCATCACCGTTCACGGATACTACACTTCCGAAATCGGCTTCTCACAAGAATTGAATCTGCAAATCATTCCTGGCGCCCAGCATGGTTGTGCGCCGTTGCCCGCAGAGAAAAAGGCTTAGGGGAGATCTACATGGCTACCAACACTTACGACGCAATCGTCGTCGGCTCGGGCATCACCGGCGGCTGGGCGGCAAAAGAGCTCACTGAAAAAGGACTCAACACTCTCGTCCTCGAAGCGGGGCGCTCCATCGTTCCGGAGCAGGATTACGTCGAGCACGTTCCCATCTATGACCTGAAATACCGCGGCTGGGATGACCGCGCCGAACGCCAGCGCACGCAACCTATCCAGCGCGAGGTTTATTACGCTTGCGATGAGTACTCCAGCAAATTTTTCGTCAGCGATAAGGAAAATCCTTACACCTACGATCCCGGCAAAAAGTTCTCGTGGATTCGCGGCCGCCAGGTCGGCGGAAAATCCATCACTTGGGGGCGCCAGAGTTACCGCTGGAGCGATCTCGATTTCGAAGCGAATTCAAAAGACGGAATCGCCGTGGATTGGCCGATCCGCTACGCAGACGTCGCGCCGTGGTACGACTACGTGGAAGAGTTCGCCGGCATCAGCGGGCAGGCCGAAGGCTTGCCGCAATTGCCCGACGGCAAATTTCTCCCGCCCATGGAAATGACCTGCGTCGAACAGGATTTCCGTGCCGCGCTCGCGAAAAATTTCGATGATCGCATCATGACCATCGGCCGCTCGGCCGTGCTCACGCGCGTGCACAAAGGCCGCGCTGCCTGCCACTACTGCGGCGTTTGCCACCGCGGCTGCATTACCAGTTCGTATTTCAGCAGCCTGAATTCCACGCTCCCTGCCGCGCAGAAAACCGGCCGGTTCACCATTCGCCCGTACAGTGTTGTGCACAGTCTGGTCTTCGATCCGCAAACGCGCCGCGTCAGCGGCGTTCGCGTGATTGACGCGCAAACCAAAAACGCGCTGGAATTCAAGGCCCGCCTCTTTTTCATTTGCGCTTCCACGCTCGAATCCACGCGCATTCTGCTGAATTCCGCAACGCCGGAATTTCCCGGCGGCCTCGCCAACTCCAGCGGCGAACTCGGCCACAACCTGATGGATCACCACATGGGCGCGGGCGCCGGCGGTGAAATGCCCGGTCATGAAGACAAAATGCCTTTCGGCAACCGCCCCAACGGCATCTACATCCCCCGGTTCCGCAACGTCAATACAAAACAAAAAGAATTTATCCGCGGCTATGGCTACCAGGGCGGGGGAAGCCGCGACGGCTTGTCAGCAGCCGCCTCCCGTGCCGGAATCGGCGTGGACTTCAAGAACTCTCTCAAGATGCCGGGCCCCTGGCGCATGGGAATGGGCGGATTCGGCGAGTGCTTGCCCTATCACAGCAATTACGTGGAAGTGGATAAAGAAAAGCTCGACGCCTGGGGGATCCCCACTCTGAAGATTCACTTTGAGTGGCGCGATAACGAACACGCCATGTCGAAAGACATTGCAGTGCAGGCCGCGGAAATGCTCGCGGCGGCCGGCGGCAAGGAAATTTTTGTCTATCAGGAAATTTCCACGCCCGGTCTTGGAATTCACGAAATGGGCACCGCGCGGATGGGCCGCGATCCGAAAACGTCTGTTTTGAACGAGCACAATCAGGCCCATGACGCGAAGAATCTCTTCCTGCCCGATGGCGCGTGCATGACCTCCGCATCGTGCGTGAACCCTTCGCTCACGTATATGGCGTTGACGGCGCGCGCTTGCGATTTCGCGGTTTCCGAAATCAAGAAGCACAATCTGTAGGGAGATAGCAGCGCATGGCTCAAGTGATCCGTTCTCCAAAGCAGTACGACGTTTGCATTATCGGCTCCGGCGCCGGCGGCGGCATGGCGGCAAAAGTTCTCACCGAAGGCGGCCTCAATTGCGTGCTGCTCGAAGCCGGGGCAAACCTAAATCCCGAAAAAGATTTCAAGATGCTCATGTGGCCGTACGAATCGCCGCACCGCGGCGCGGGCGTCGGCGGCCACGCCCGCGAAAATTTCGGCGAGTTCCTCGCGCCCAACGGGGCCTGGCAGATTGAGGGCGAGCCTTATACTTCGGCGCCGGGCGCGAATTTCCAGTGGTTTCGTTCGCGCATCGTCGGCGGCCGCACCAACCACTGGGGCCGCATCGCGCTACGCTTCGCTCCCATCGATTTCAAATCCGCAACGCGCGACGGCCTGGGCGACGATTGGCCCATCACCTACGATGACCTCGCGCCCTACTACGACAAGACCGAAGCTTACATCGGTGTCTTCGGAACGAAAGAAAACGTTTCAAGCGCGCCCGACGGCGTCTTCCTTCCTCCTCCCAAACCGCGTTGCACCGAATTGATGGTCAAGAAGGCCTGCGACAAGCTCAACATCATCTGCATCCCCTCGCGCCTCGCGATCATCACGCGTTCGCTCAACGGCCGCCTGCCTTGCCACTACTGCGGCCAGTGCGGCCGCGGCTGCATCACGGCCTCAAATTTCAGCTCCAGCCAGGTTCTGCTGCCCCCGGCGATGAAAACGGGAAAGCTGACGCTGATTACCGGCGCGATGGCCCGCGAAATTCTCGTCGGCAAAGAAGGCAAAGCGGAAGGTGTCTCCTACGTTGATAAAGCAACGCGCACGGAAAAACGCATCAGCGCGCGCGCCATCGTCGTGGCCGCCAGCGCTTGCGAGTCCGCGCGTCTGCTGCTGAACTCCAAATCTTCCGCCTTTCCAGGTGGCATCGCCAACTCTTCCGGGACCGTCGGCAGATATCTCACCGACTCCGTCGGCAGCGCCGGTTCTGGCTACTTCCCGCAGCTCGAGAAGACGCCGCCCCACAATCACGATGGCGTCGGCGGAATGCACATGTACATGCCCTGGTGGAAATTTGACCGCAAGAATGATTTTCCCCGCGGCTATCACATCGAATTTGGCGGCGGACGCGAGATGCCCGGCGTCGGCATGTTCCATGGCTTGTGTCACGATGAAGAAGGCTACGGTGCCCATTTGAAGCAGCGCGCCCGCCAGGTCTACGGCACGCACATCGGCTTCGCCGGCCGCGGCGAGATGCTTCCGAACCCAGACACCTACTGCGAGATCGATCCCGACGTCGTCGATCAGTGGGGCATTCCCGCGCTGCGCTTCCACTTCAAGTGGTCGGACTACGAGTTGCTTCAGGCCAAGGACATGCAGGAGACGTTTCGCGCCATCGTCGAAACCATGGGCGGCGAATATAGGACCAAAACTTCCATCCACGGGCAGTATCCCTTCGGGATTGAGGAAGGCGGCAAGATTATTCACGAGGTGGGCACCGCGCGCATGGGCGCCGATCCAAAAACCTCCGTGCTCAATGGCTTCTGCCAGGCGCATGACGTCAAGAATCTTTTCGTCACCGATGGCGCTCCGCTGGTCACCAATCCGGATAAGAATCCGACGCTCACGATCATGGCGCTCTCCTGGCGGGCCTCCGAATATTTGCTAGAAGAAGCCAAGAAAGGCAACCTCTAGTATGCCGCTCGTAAGCGCATTGCCGCGGGTCTGTAGGGGCGGGGCTTGCCCCGCCCGTCTGGTTCATTTCTCCGTCTTCTCCGTGATATCTGTGTCCTCCGTGAACTCTGTGTTAAATCCTTCCGTTTTCTGTCGTGAGGGACGCCATGGCGAATGAAAGTATAAGCAGGCGCGACATATTAAGGACGCTGGCTCTGGGCGCAGCCGGCGGCTCCGTACTACAGGTCATCCCCGCGGAAGCCGCCGAGTACATCCACCAGATGGTGCACAAGGAGAAAGCTGCAGCCCCGGCAGGGAAGTACGCTCCCAAATATTTTTCCGCCTCGCAGTACGCGTCGGTGACGTTTCTGTGCGATGCCATCATCCCCAAGGACGAAAAATCCGGTGGCGCGGTGGAAGCCGGCGCGCCGGAATTCATCGATCTGCTCACGAGCGAAAACCCCGAATATCAATTGAAGCTCGGCGGCGGCCTCTTCTGGCTCGACGCCGCTTGCACGGATCGTTACGGCAATGTCTTTATGGAATGCACCCCGGAGCAGAAGAAAGAAATCATGGACCTCATCGCCTTCCGCAAAAATGCCAAACAGGATGCCTCGCTCAGCCAAGGCGTGGCCTTCTTTGCGTTTCTGCGCAATCTCACCACCGACGGCTTCTACACCAGCAAAATCGGCATCGCCGACCTTCAATACATAGGTAACACCTCGCTGCGCGAGTTCCCCGGTTGTTCCCCGCCGCCGGAATAAAGAGGGCGACTAGATAACTAGGAGTCTGTCGGAGTTAATGGAAAAGCGGCTAGGGCTCAAGCCGCAAGATGCCGCCGACAGTCGGAGGGCAGTGGCATGGTTTGCGAAAACGGGCTATTTGTATACCATACCGGCAGGCCGCTGGCATTGCGCGTAGTCGATCGATGACCCCCACTCCCAGTTCGGTAAATTTCTGATTTCTATTTGCGATTTTCCCGCGCCGCTCGCCCTTGAACCGGCTTCCTCTCGTTTTTCTGCCAAATGCCATTGACAATTGGTTTCTCCCACAACATACTGCCATCATGGCCACCAAGCTCACCCTCGATAAAGCCGGCCGCGTCGTTCTGCCCAAGCCCATTCGTGACCGCTTGCAACTCGCTCCCGGCGACACCCTCCATCTGGAATCGGAAGGCGAGCGCATCACTTTGCGTCCCGTCCGCCAGAACGTCATGCTCAAGAAGGAACTCGGCGTTTGGGTCTACCAGGGGGAACCGGCAGACGCCTCCATCCCCGATCTTGTCGACCGCGAACGCGAAAACCGCCACCGCGCAGTTACCGAATAAAGTCCGCGGATGAAAGAGTTCTTCGATACTTCCGTTCTGGTCGCCGCCTTCCGGGGCGGTCATGTTCACCACGTACCCAGCCTCAAGCGCTTCGCTGCGGCGGTAAAGAGAAATTCTGCCTGCGGCATTCATTCGCTTGCCGAAGTTTACGCCGTCATGACCGCTTTGCCGGTCAAGCCCATGATTCCGCCCGAGCAAGCCTTGCTGTTTGTCGAAGAAGTCCGCAAGCGGCTGACTCTCGTTTCTCTCGACACGGAGGAATACTTCGCGGCCATTCAGAACACTGCCTCACGGGGTTTCATCGGCGGCCGCAATTACGATTCTTTGCTCTTGGCTTGCGCCGCCAAATGCAAAGCCCAAGCCGTCTATACCTGGAATCTCAAGCACTACCAGTCCCTCGCCCCCGACCTTGCTCCCCGCATCCAAACCCCCTGACTCGCGCTCTCTATTGCAGGCTCCTTTCCCGTTTCTCTCTTTGCACCCTCTATCCTCGGTACCCGCCCCAGCACCAAACCAATTTCTTCTCCGACCAAACTAACAACTGACAACTAACAACCAATAACCAACAACGAAGAGCCACTAGCCCATTTCTCCTCCTCGACTGAGCACTGACAACTGACCACTGAAAACAATTCCTGCCGTTAACCGTTCCTTTTCTTCATCTTAAGTCGTCATTTTCATTCGAAAGTACTACCAAATCCATTCGAAGCTAGTACCACATCAGAAAGTATTTGACAAGATAACATTTCCATGTTAGCATG
>QHZB01000064.1 GCA_003224525.1 Acidobacteriota bacterium
AGCGGCGCGCAGGAGAAGAAGCCTGGCGATGTGATCGACGCCGAGTACGTCGACGTGGATGAGACGAAGCGGCCGAACTGAGAAAGTTGGTTTGCAGTTTTGACATCCTCCTCTCCCTAAAAGGAAGAGGATTCCTGCGGCCTCCCGCTGGTTTTGCGGGATGGCTTCGGTGGGTTCCTCCTACAGCCGCCTTACTTCAGCGGAGGACCACGAAGAGGCTTCACTTTTGGGCTGCCCGCCCATAGCTCTTTTGGACGGAGAGGAGTTTAGGACCATGCCGCCGAGCAATCAAGAGGGCCTGATATCCCCGGCCTAAAACGCCGAGGCTTTGCGGCCCAATTGGTAAGCAGGAGGAGATCACTTGGTTTGATTTCTTCCTGCGCAGATGCCTACGAGAGTAAACGGCCGAATTAGCGAGCGTGCCGAGCAGCGGCGCGGCATCCCCACAGGGTCGGGACAGGCGCTGCGCCCCTACAACTACAAACATGCCTACGACAGCTAAACAAGATTATTACGAACTGCTAGGCGTGCCGCGGAAGGCGGGTGCCAAGGATATCCGTGGGGCGTTTCGCAAGCTCGCGCGGAAGTATCACCCGGATTTGAATCCGGGTGACAAATCCGCGGAAGAAAAATTCAAGCAACTGCAGGAAGCCTACGACGTCCTCTCCGATTCCAAGAAGCGGCAGATGTACGACCAGTACGGCTTCTACAGCGACAACCTTCCACCGGGCGGGCCGGGTGGAGCGGGCTCTCGCGACGCAGAGTCCGACGTCAACTTTGATTTTGGGGGATTTGATTTTGGCGGCGGATCGGGCGCGGCGGGCGGCGGATCGAGCTTCCGCGATCTCTTCAGCCAGTTTTTCAGCAGCGGACGCGGAAGCGCCGGAATGGAGCCGGAGCACGAACCCGGCGGTGACCTGGAATACCAGCTGGAGATCGATTTCTGGGATGCCGTGCGCGGCGCGGTAAAAAAGCTCTCCATCACGCGACTGGACACTTGCGAGACGTGCCATGGCACCGGCGCGGTGGGCTCGCCACAAACATGCACGGCATGCGGGGGCACGGGCACCATCCAACAGGCCGCGGGCAAAATGCGCTTCAACGTGCCGTGTACGAGGTGCGGGGGCACGGGCAAACTGCGCACGTTGTGCAAGACCTGCGGCGGCGAAGGGCGCGTGCGACGGTCGGAGACGATTGACGTGCGCATCCCAGCGGGCGTTTCGAATGGCGCGCGGGTGCGCGTTCCGGGCAAAGGCAACTCCGGGACCATGGGCGCGCCGCCGGGCGATTTGTATTTGCGGGTGGTGGTGAAGGCGCATGAGTTTTTCGAACGGCGCGGCGACGATTTGTACACCAAGATTCCGATCACGGTGAGCGAGGCGACGCTGGGCGCGAAGATTGAAGTGCCGACGATAGACGGGCGGTCGATCGTTCGAATCCCGCCGGGGACGAACAGCGGAAAGACGCTGCGGCTGAAGGAAAAAGGCGTGCTGAGCGCGAGAACTGGCGCGAGAGGCGACCAGTACGTGGAGATTCAGGTGGTCGTGCCGCCGCCGACGGACGAGCGCGTGCGAAATCTGATGAAGGAATTGGAGAGCGTTGCGCCGGGGGATCCGCGGAAGGATTTGTTCACTAAGGCGGGAGTGTGAGGAGGAGTTGTCAGTGATCAGTTTTCAGTTGGAAGCGGGAAAAAATAGGGAACAGGAAACTGGAAAGTAGAACTTCGAACTTGGATTTTAAGTTTTCCAGGTTTTTCCCTCTTCCACCTGACAATGGAGCACTGAAGACTGAAAACGGAGAAGCGACAGGCAAGAATGCCTGTCCTGCCAAGTATGCCGGCGCGAGCGAAAAAACGGGCCAAGGCGGGCTACATGATCAGCGCGGTGGCGGAGCTCTACAAGCTGCATCCGCAGACGCTGCGGCTGTACGAGCGCGTGGGGCTGCTGAAGCCGTCGCGTTCGCAGGGGAACACGCGGTTGTATACGGATTCCGATCTGGAGCGTCTGGACGTGATCCTGACGCTGGCGCGGGACATGGGCGTGAACCTGGCGGGCATCGAAATTATTCTGAACATGCGCGAGAAGATGATCGAGATGGAGCGCCAGATGGGGGAGTTCGCGCAAGTGGTGCAACAGGAATTGTCGCGGGTAGCGGCCTCGCACTCGCAGGAGAAACCGCCGCGGCATGCGATTGTGCGGGCGGCACCGCGGATCGTGCGATAGTTATCAGTTTTCAGTGATCGGTATTCAGTTTCAGAGAAAAAAGCCGGTGGTTCCTTCCACAGTTTTCCCAATGCCGACAGCTTGCCGTGTGCGGTTGGCGCTCGTATGCTGTCTGGCGTGGGGAAAAGCGCCGGTCTGAAGACCGGCCACTACATAAGGTTCGGGAGAAGAAGCGCCGGGATGAGGCTCGGCTCTACACGGACGAACACATTATGGCGCTGGAAAATTGCAAACTTTGCAGGGGATCGGGATGGAAGCTGGTGCCACGAGGGGATGGCGCGGCGGGCAGCGTGGGCGTGGCGTGCGATTGCGGAATGGAGGAGCGCGCGTCGCGGGTGATGGAGCGCGCGCGAATTCCGAAGCGTTACGAGCATTGCGATTTTGAGAGTTACGTCACCGACCTGACCGATGGGAAGACCTGGACACCACAGCACGCGCATTCGCTGAAGCAAGCAAAGCTGTTCACACAAGGGTTTGTGCGCGAGTACCCGGGTTCCTCCGAAAAGGGATTGCTGTTCATGGGGCCATCGGGCGTTGGAAAAACGCATCTTGCGGTTGCGGCATTGAAAGATCTGATTCTCCGCGGGCACGCGGGATTGTTTTGCGACTACCGCGAACTGCTGAAGGAGATTCAAGCAAGCTACAACCCGGCGAGTGAATCGACGGAGATGAAGATTCTGGAGCCGATTCGAACCGCGGAGGTCCTGGTGCTGGATGATCTCGGCGCAAGCAAGCCCTCGGACTGGGTACGCGATATCGTGGGGATCGTGTTGAACGCCCGATACAACGAGAACCGCACGACGATCATCACGACGAATTACCTCGATAGTCCCGCCACGGAGGGCGAAACGGCGCGGCTTCCGAGCGGCAAATTGATTCCACCGACGCGCGAAGATGCGCTGGAGCAAAGAATCGGCAGCCGAATGCGATCAAGATTGTATGAGATGTGCCGCACCGTGGAAGTTTCCGCTCCTGATTTTCGCCGCGAAAAGACGCAAGCCGGGCGCGCGTAGAACCACTCCGGCGTTTCATTGACAGGGGGTTGAGGCGGCGAGTATCCTTATTAAGGTTGCAGCGTTTTCGACGCCCGCAGCATCTGTGTCCCAATCTAACCGCTCTGCGGTTAACCTCCTTGCACTAACCCAGTTAGGGAATCAGCAAGGAATCAATTCGACTGAACGCGGGGCCGCATAGCGGCTGCCGTAAGCGAAGTAATCTTCCGGAGGCCAACAACCATGTTTTCCGACCACGATAACCTGTCCAATGCGGCTGCCGCCGCGCCAGCACCCCAAGCCGAAACCGCTCCGAACAGCGCGCATCTTGAAACAAATTCAACACTAGAAAGTGCGGCCGAACCCGCTGTTCCTGCCCCTCTAGCGGCGCATGCCGAGGCGGCGAGCGCGGGGCAAGAGACGCCTGCCGGGACGACGCCCGAACGGACGGGCGCGTCTACCGATTCCGCAGCCGCGCATGCCGCGGCCGAAGCAAACAGGGAGGCGCACGCAGCGGACGCCGAATCTGCTACCGCCGATGAAGAAGCGGCCGGCTCGGACGAGATGAGCAAGCTGCTGGAGCAGTACGACGAAAAGCAGGAAGCGGCTGCGTCGCACGAGGTGATCGAGGTCAAGGTTGTCGCGTACACGGAACACGGCGTGGTGGTGGACCTGGGCGGAAAGACGGAAGGCCTGATCCCCGCGGCGGAATTCACGGACACGGAAATCCCGCGGCCCGAGCCGAATAGCACGATCGAAGTGCAACGCACCGGGGAGCACAAGGACGGCTTCACGATCCTGTCGTACCTAAAAGTGCTGCGCCGCCGCACCTGGGAGAAGATTGAAGCAGCGTTCAAGGCCAAGGAAACGCTCACCGGCAAAGTTGTGGATCGCATCAAGGGCGGGCTGGTGGTGGATATCGGCGTGCGCGCGTTCCTGCCGGGCTCGCAGTACGACCTGCGACCGGCGCAGAACCTGGATGACCTGACCGGCACGCAAGTGCAGGTGCGCATCACGAAGTTGAACCGCCGCCGCGGCAACGTGGTGGTGAGCCGCCGCGCGCTGCTGGAGGAAGAACTGCATTCCAAGCGCGCCGAATTGATGGAAACCCTGAGCGAAGGCCAGATCGTACATGGCCACGTGAAGAACGTGACCGAATACGGCGCGTTCGTGGATCTCGGCGGAATCGATGGGCTGCTGCACCTGACGGATTTGAGCTGGGGCCGCGTGAAGCACCCTTCGGACCTGGTGAAGCCAGAGCAGGAACTCGACGTCATCATCTTGAAGTTTGACAAGGAAAAGCAGCGCGTATCGCTCGGGCTGAAGCAATTGGCGGCCGATCCCTGGGTGGGCGCCGCGGAGAAATATCCGGCGGGCGGAAAGGTGAAGGGCAAGGTCGTCGGGGTCGTGGACTATGGCGTGTTCGTCGAGCTGGAACAAGGGATCGAAGGCCTGGTGCACGTCTCCGAAATGAGCTGGAACAAGAAAATCCAGCACCCCTCGAAGGTCGTCAAAGTTGGCGAAGAAGTGGATGTGGTGGTGCTGGACATCAAGCCGAGCGACCGGCGTGTTTCGCTGGGAATCAAGCAGGCACAGGCGGATCCCTGGCTGCTGATTGCAGAGAAGTATCCGGTGGGCACGGTGGTGACGGGGAAGGTGCGGAACATCGCGGAGTTCGGCGCGTTCGTGGAGATCGAAGATGGTTTTGACGGTCTGGTGCATGTCGGAGACGTAAGCTGGACCGGCCGCGTCAAGAACCCGCACGAGGTGTTCAAGAAGGGCGAAGACGTTACCGCCAAGGTGTTGAAGATCGACCCGGAGAACCGCCGCGTGTCGCTGGGCATCAAGCAGGTCAACGACATCTGGGGCGACTGGTTCAAACAGCACAAGGTCGGGCAGATCGTGAAGGGCAAGGTTTCGCGCATCGCCACTTTCGGCGCGTTCGTCGAATTGGGCGAAAACATCGAAGCGCTTTGCCATAACACGGAGATCGAGGAGCGCAAGCGCCGCGACGAAGGCGCCTCGAGCTTCCGTCCCACAACCGGCCCGCTGAAGAGCGCCGGGCCGCTCGAGCCCGGCAAGGAATACGATTTCAAGATCATCAAGATCAGCCCGGAGACGCGGCGCATTGGTCTGAGCTATCGGGCGGCGGTGAAACAGATCGAGCGCAAGGAGATTGAACAGTATCGTACAACGTCGAAGTCCTCGTCGACGGCAACGATCGGGGACGCGCTGAAGTCCAAGCTTTCGGCGCGTTAGCTGATTCAACACTGGCCAAGCAGGGGCCGATTGGCACATTTTCATTTACCTGCGGGTCATTTTAATGATAGGAAGGGGGCACTCCGGCGAGCGGTCAGCCCCCCGTAAGCCGTTTGGTTCCACTGGTTAGGCCAAGCGCAGTGTGTCAGGTGGTTCCGGCGGCCTTAGGACTGCCGGCGCTCCTGACGATCTTGGGACGGTGGACGGACTCAAGCGGTTTTTAACCCAGAGCTGCGCGACGAGGCATAGCGACGATGACCAAGCAACCCACACTCACGAAGGCCGACCTCATTGAAGAGATTCTGCGCATCACAGAACTGCCTCGCAAGGAGTCGGAGACCATCGTCGAAACGATTTTCGATAGCATCATTGGATCCCTGCAGAAAGGCCAAAAGATCGAGATCCGCGGATTCGGCAGCTTCCGCACGCGGGAGCGCCGCGGAAGGATCGGCCGCAATCCGAAAACCGGCGCGAAGGTGGAAGTACCGGCCAAGAAAATTCCTTTCTTCAAACCCAGCAAAGAGTTGAAGGACTTTGTGAACAGCGCGGAGGCCCAAGCCTCCGCCGCGACGCGCGCGGGCGGCGATTCACCGCGCCCGTGAACCGCACGATCTCTCGTCGCGGTTCGGTTTCAAATCAGATCAAGAAGATTAACTCAAATCGATTCAGGTAAATAAAGAGCGCAGACCCTTCGGCAGTTTGCGCGTGGAACAACTGGGCGTGCGGCCGATGCGCCCGTTCTGCGTTATGCTGTGCGCGCAGCTTTTCAGAAAAAGGAAGCGATGCGATGGACTATATCTGGACTCCCTGGCGCTACCAGTACATGGCGCAGGTGCTGGCTGGAAAGCAGCCGGAATGTATTTTTTGCGATGCCGTGGCGCGGAAGGATGATGCGGAAACGCTAATCGTCCATCGAGGCGAGCAATCGTTCGTGATCTTGAATCGCTTTCCTTATACCTCCGGGCACGTGATGATCGTGCCCTACGCGCACGTTGCGGAATTGAATTTGTGCGAACCGGGAGCGCTGGACGAAATGATGCAGTTGGCGCAGCGTGTGGAGACGGCCCTGCGCTCAAATTACAAGCCCGATGGGATGAATCTGGGAATGAATCTGGGCCGCGCTGCGGGCGCAGGCGTGGTTGGACATCTGCACCTCCACGTGTTGCCGCGCTGGATCGGTGATTCGAATTTCATGACGGTGACGGGCGAGACGCGCGTGCACCCGGAAGACTTGAAGACCACGTACGAACGGCTCTCCAAGGCGCTGGCCTCATCCGCGAAGCCCGCTGCGCCGCTATAGAATGCAAATTCAAACAAGTATTTGGCCGGACGGGAGCGAGCCACGGTGGACCTTGAACTGACGGAAGAACAGAAGCTGCTGCAGAAAACCGTGCGTGAGTTCGCGGAATCGGAAGTAAAGCCGCTGGCGAAAGAACTCGACGAGACGGGGCATTTTCCGCGCGGGCTGTTTAAGAAGGCGGCAGAAATCGGGCTGACGGGCGTAGCGCTCCCGGAGGCGGAAGGCGGAGCGGGCTTCGACCACGTCGCCTACAGCATCGTGATTGAAGAGATTTCACGTTGCTGCGCCTCGACGGGGGTGATTCTGTCCGTGCAGAACTCGCTCTACTGCGATCCGATCCATCGCTACGGGACGGAAGAGCAGAAGAAAAATTTTCTGCTGCCCTACGCGCGGGGGGAAAAGATCGGCTGCTACGCGCTGACCGAGCCACAGGCCGGTTCGAACGCCGCGGCGTTGCAGACGAAGGCCGTGAAAAAGGGCGACACCTACGTGCTCAACGGCACCAAAGCCTGGATCACCAACGGCGGCGCGGCGGACGCAGCAATTGTGTACGTGAACACCGAGCCGGCGAAAGGCGAAAAAGGAATCACCGCCCTGGTGGTAGAAAAAGGCACGCCGGGATTCAACGTCGGCAAGGAAGAGAAAAAACTGGGGATCAGCGCGACGGCGTGCAGCGAACTTATCTTCACGGATTGCGCAGTGCCGGTGACGAATCGCATCGGCGACGAAGGCGAAGGCTACAAAGTGGCGCTCTCGACGCTCGACGGCGGGCGCATCGGAATCGCCGCGCAGGCCACGGGCATCGCGCAAGGCGCATTCGAAACAGCGCTGAAATATTCCCAGGAGCGCATGGCCTTTGGCCACCCGATTTCGCAATTTCAAGCCATTCAATTCATGCTCGCGGACATGTCCACGGAAATTGACGCGGCACGGCTGCTGATTCGAAAGGCTGCATGGAAGCAAGACACTGGCGCTCGATTCACAATGGACGCCGCCATCGCCAAACTCTTTGCCAGCGAAATGTCCACTCGTGTGACGCACAAAGCCATCCAGATTCACGGCGGCAACGGCTACAGCCGCGAGTATCCCATCGAGCGCAATTACCGCGACGCCCGCATCACCGAAATTTACGAAGGCACCAGCGAAATTCAGCGCCTGGTCATTTCCTCCTGGGTTCTGAAGTCCTAGCCGCCCCGTAGTATCCTGACCGTGTGCTGGAACTCGACTGTGGACTTGAATTTGAGCGTGTACGAGCGGAAGAACAATTCTTTCCTGCCCTGCCGCCGCACCCTGCGGTTTGCCTGATCGAAGCGCGCGAAGAAAAAGCCGAGCCGTTCCTGATTCGCACTCAGAATTTGCAGCGACGCTTGCAGCGGTTGCTGGGAGCTGTCGATCCGGCGAGCAAACGTCTGAACCTGGGCGAGTTTGCGCTCAGCATCCGGTACCGGCTGACGAGTTCGGCTTTCGAACAGACACTTACCTATTACCAGAATGCAAAACTACTTTTTCCCAAGCGCTATCGCGACCTGATGCGCTTGCGGCCGGCAGCGGTCCTCAAGGTGAATTTGCGGAATGCTTATCCACGCTGCTACGTGACCCGCCGGATTCCCGTCGATGAGGCCGGCGTGCCCACGGGCGGCGCGTATTACGGTCCATTCGCATCGCGGCGGTCCGCGCAAGCATTCGCCGAACGGGTCCTCGACTTGTTCAAAGTGCGGCGCTGTCAGATCAAGATCCGTCGCGACCCCGCTTTCCCTGGCTGCCTTTATTCCGAAATGAAAATGTGTCTCGCGCCATGCTTTGCGGGCTGCACCAAAGAAGAATACGACGTCGAAGTACAGCGACTCGTGCAATTTCTGGAAACGAGCGGGGGATCGGCCAGGTCTAATATCGAGGAAGAGCGTGAGAAAGCCAGCGAGCAATTGGACTTCGAACGGGCAGCTGCCCTGCACAAGAAAGTAGAGAAGCTCGATGAGGTCTTGCGCGGAAGGCCGGAACTCACGCGGCGGATTCAGGACCTGGACGCGGTGATTCTGCAGCGGACCGCGGAAGAGCAAACGATTGGCGTCTACGGCGTGCGCGGCGGAAGACTGGCAGAGCCGTTTTTCCTGCGATTCGCGGAGATGGCCAGCCAGCCGCGGTCCGCGGAGCAAATCTTTCGCGAGCATTTTGAAGCGGAGCCCGCAACAACTAACGGTGATCTTGGGGAGCACCTATGGCTGGTGGCGCGGTGGTATTACAGCAATCCGCGCGAGGGCGAGATTTTCTTCCGCGAAAAAGACTGGCCCTATCGTAGGATTCTTCGGGCATGCTCGCGGCTTCTCGCGCCGAACACGAACGAAGCTGAAACCAATCAGACACCAGGGACGGCTCTACCGCCCGAAGGAGCGTCATGAGCAAATCCGCCACCAAAGAAGGAACCACGCGCTACGCTCAGAAGTTCCGAGGCCGCGCCGCCGAGGGCCATTTTCGAGAAACGCAGAGGCTGGCGCTCTCCTCTCTCGGAATCGGCACGTACCTCGGGCCACCAGACGCAAAGACGGATGAGGGCTATGCAGCGGCGGCCGTCGCGGCGCTGGAAAGCGGGATCAATGTGGTCGACGCCGCGATCAATTACAGATTTCAGCGGAGCGAGCGAAGCCTCGGCGCGGCCATCCAGCGGCTTGCGGCGCGCGGCATCGAACGCGAGGAAATCGTGGTGTGCACCAAGGGCGGTTACTTGACGCCCGATGGGGCCATGCCCGGCGACCCGAACGAATACTTCTTCCGCGAATACATTCAGCCGGGAGTTTTCACAGCGAAAGATATCGCGGCCGGCAGTCATTGCATGACGCCAAAATTTCTGAAAAATCAGCTCGGGCGCAGCCTGAAAAATCTGAGCGTCGAATGCGTGGATGTCTATTACCTGCACAATCCGGAGACGCAGCTCTCTGAAGTGCCCAAGGAAGAATTCCTGAACCGCGTCCGCGAGGCATTTACGTTTCTCGAATCGGCGGTGGAGGCCGGCGAGATTCAGTATTACGGGATGGCCACTTGGAATGGCTTCCGGCAAGATGCGCGCGCGCGCGATGCCCTGCAGCTGGGCGAAATCACGCAGATGGCGCAGGAAATTGCAGGGGGCAGGCATCACTTCCGCTTCGTGCAACTACCGTTCAACCTGGCGATGACGGAAGCGTTGACGCTGGGGAATCAAACCATACGTGGACGAGACCGGACGGTGATGGAAGCGGCGAGCGAGCTGGACATCACGTTGATCGCCAGCGCTTCGCTGCTGCAAGGCCAAGTGGCGAAGAATCTGCCGGGTTTTGTCGCGGAAGCGCTTGGGCTGGAGAACGACACGGAACGGGCGCTGCAATTCGCGAGGTCATCGCCGGGAATTACGACGGCGCTGGTGGGGATGTCTCGCGCGGAACACGTGAAAGCCAACGCACGGCTCGTGGGCGTGCCCCCGGCCACGGCCGAGGACTTCAGCAAGCTCTTTTCGCGCAGCGAAGGGGCGTGAAGAATAAACTTAACACGGAGTTCAGAGAGGACGCAGAGTTCAGGGGAGGAGGAAAAGAAACGGAAACCATCCAGCTCTAATGACGGAGGCGCAAAACCTCGCCGGTCAACCAGGCGTTGATGGCGCGACCCAGCTGGTCGAGTTTGCTGGCAAAGAAATGATCGACTCCTTCGACGACGACGAGATGATTGTCGCCGGGGAGCGTGGAGATGAGTGCTTTGACTTTTTCGACGGCGCCGTGCTCGTCGTTGCTTCCGTGCACGAACAACTTGGGCTTGTTGCAGTGGCGCAGGAATGAGAAATCGGTGTTGTTGACGGGAATGCCCAGGCCGATCAGGTGAGAGACCCGCGGGTCTTCGCAGCCGACGCGCATGCCAACCCAGGAACCGAAACTGAATCCCGCAAGTAACAGCGGGACACCAGGAAACTCGGAAGCAAGAGAGTCCAGCGCGGTACGGAGATCATTCTGCTCGCCGAAGCCGCGGTCGTGTACGCCTGCGCTGAGTCCAGCGCCACGAAAATTGAATCGCAGAACAGGAATGCCAATAGCGTCCAGGGATTTCGCCGTCTGGTAGACCACTTTGTTGTGCATCGTACCGCCAAAAAGCGGATGCGGATGGCAAACAACCGCGGCGAGCGGCGAATGCGCGGCGGCGGACGGGGTCCAGAGAATCGCTTCGAGGCGTCCGGCAGGGCCGTGCAAAAAGAAATTGCGGGATTCGTGTGTGCCGGTCATCGACGCGCCATGGACAAATTTGAAGTTTAACGCATCGAGGGAAAAAGACCGAATGCGCCTGGCAATTCCTGGCTCGTCTATTCCACGCGGCAAACACTGACGTCGAGGGCGACGCTGCCCGGCACGGGAGCGATGCGCACGACCTTGGAGCGAAACTCGCCAGCGCCATGCCAAGGCGCGGAAGCCGAGGCTTCAAATGCAATTTTCAGGTGGCCCCCGAGCGCGTACTCGCGGTGACTGCGAAAGCGCATGCCCTCCGCCGAAATATCGATGGTCATGGCTTCCTCAAACCAGGGAATCCACTCGGGATGCACCCGGACGGGAATCGCCAGCGCCTTCCGCATGCTGCCGCGCCGTTCGGGTTCGCGGCGATGGACGCTTCCGTTGGATGAAGCGTGCGCCTGCTCTTTCAGATGAAATGCTACCGCGAATGTTGCCGGGGCATCGGAGAGGCCAAGGGCGCGGACGAGTTGATCCAATTTTGCAAAGCGTTCTTGTTCCGAAGCGCTTTCTGTTTGAACTTTCTCGCCTGCGTTCGTGGAGCGGATGACCTCGAGCACTTCGCGGCATCGTGCGACGCGCGCCAGAATCTCCGGCTGGCCATCGGAAAATGACGCGTCATACGGAAAGGTGACCCATAGCGCAACGCCCGGAGCGTGGAACTCCTTGGTGGAAACGAGCAAACCGCTGCGCGAGACGTCGATCGTTTCTCCTAATTCGATTTTTTGGCCGAAGGGGGTAGTCCAGCGCATACGCACCGGAAGGCGCATTTGCACGCGGCGGTGCTCGCGGCTGTCCATAGGCGTAACAGTACTGCCCATGGGAGCAGTGTAGCGCGCGTGTATTTAAACCGCCAAGACCTCGTACTAGGACAAAAATTCCTGATTTTCGCGTTGCAGTTTGCCTAAGCCGATGTTAGCTTTCTGCCGAAACGCACAGCCCCAGGGGGTATAAATGGTTGATGGAGCGGAACGCCGCGAAGCGCGGCGATTCACGATGAGCCTACCAATGCGGGTTTACCCGCGGGAGTCTAAGGGACGCGAGATGGAGGCCCACACGCGGGATGTCAGTTACCGCGGACTCTTCTTCGTTGCTGATGCCAATTTCAAAGTTGGTAGCGAGATTGAGTTCGTCATCACTCTTCCACAGCAACTCACGCGGTCTGGCGATGTAAATATCCGCTGCCTGGGAGAGGTTGTGCGTATCGAGCCCACCGAGAAAGGCAAGGTAGGCATTGCGGCGAAAATCTCGCGTTATGAATTCGTGCCTGCCGCGGCAAACGCCGCGTAGGATTTCTTCCCCACTTCCCGGGTGACTCCCCGTTGCGGCAGTAACTGAGTACAATACGCTGGAAGAATTCTTGTGCTGGGGGAAGCCATGTATCACTACGACGCCAAGATTGCGCTCGAGGAATTGCAGGAAGAGGCGCTGCTTCCGCATCCCGTAAAACTGCGAGACATGATTCTGCGGACGAAGCTGGGCCCGCAGGACGCGCAGCTCCTGAATCACGATTTTCAGGATTACCTGACACGGTTCGGGGATTTGCAAAAAGTTGCGCGAGGCATTTTGGAGAAAATCGCCGCGGGCCAGCGCAAGACCTCCTGATGGCGCTTGCCTTCGCAGGAATTCCCAGCAAATGAAAACGAAGCCGCGGGTATTGTTGCTGTCCGCAACGTCCGGCGCGGGACATGTTCGTGCCGCGCAAGCCCTTGAAAAGGCTTTCCTGGCGCGGGGGGATTGCGCCGTGGAGCACATCGACGCCTTGCAGCACGTCAGCAAACTTTTCCAGCGCATTTACGACCAGGCTTATATCTCGATGGTGCGGCGCGCACCAGAGCTGATGGGTGTGCTCTACGAACGCACAGACCAGCCGTGGCTGCACGCGCGGCGGCGCCTGGCGCTGGACCGGCTGAACACCGCTCCGATGATCCGTTTGTTGAAGCGCATCCAGCCGGACTTGTGCGTGGCGACGCATTTCCTGCCGGCGGAGATCATCGCGTGGCTGATCGCCAAGCGGAAGTTGCGCGCGCACAATGCCATCGTGGTCACCGATTACGACGTGCATGCGATGTGGCTTTGCCGCACGGTGGACCGCTATTACGTGGCCATCGATGAAGCCGCGGAGTATCTGGCGCGCATCGGCGTGCCACGAGAAAAGCTGCGCGTTGCCGGCATACCGATTGATCCCCTGTTCGCGACGCCCATGAATCGATCCGATGCGCGGAAACAATTGGGGCTCGACGAGGATGCGACGGTGATTCTCATCTCCGCAGGCGGTTACGGCATTGGTCCCGTCGAACAACTGGTGAAAGATTTGCTGACGCTACAACGGCCGTGGCAAATCGCCGCGATTGCCGGAAAATCAGAGAAGACTCGGAAGCGTTTGGAAGAATTGGCGAAGGAGGCCGGCAAACTGTCTTCAGGCTCGCCAAAGCTTTGCCCTGTGGGATTCACTACCGAGATGGACAAGTACATGGCGGCGGCAGACTTGATGGTGGGCAAGGCCGGGGGGCTAACGGCGTCGGAAGCACTGGCCCGGGCGCTGCCCATGGCGCTCATCGAACCAATCCCTGGCCAGGAAGAACGAAACGCCGATCATTTGCTGGAGGCAGGAGCAGCGATTCGCTGCAACAACTTGCCTGCGGCCGCGTGGAAGATTGCGGCGCTGCTGAATGATTCTGCAAGATTGACGAGAATGCGGGAGGCAGCCAGGAGCCTTGGCCGGCCAGGGGCCGCCGCGTCCATCGCCGAAGATGCACTGACACTGCTAGACTGATGGAGCCCGCGGCGGGATTGGGGCAAACAAATCTCCATGCGACGCCATACACTGCTGATTGACGCGGACGACACGCTCTGGGAAAACAACGTATTTTTCGAGAAGCTGATCGAGGATTTCATCAGCATCGTCGAACCCTACGGCTATGCCCGCGCTTACATTCGCCACATCCTCAATGAAACGGAACGCAAGAATATACGGCAGTATGGCTATGGGGTGCGCAGCTTCGGGCGCTCGCTCGAAGAAACCTATATCAAGCTCGCGGATCAGATGGCGAAACGCGAAACGCTGGCGCTGATTCACGGCCGCGTCATCGACCTGGAGCGAACGCCGCCGAAGATTCTGGATGGAGTGCCGGAAACGCTGGCGTATCTCACTGAGCGGCACCGGCTGATTTTATTTACGAAGGGCGAGCCCGCGGAACAGGCCGCCAAAGTGGAGCGATCCGGCCTTCAGGGATTTTTCGAATTCATCGAAATCGTTCCAGAAAAAGATCCCGAGACCTATGGGGGACTGGTTCACAAACACAAAATCGTGAAGACCCACGGCTGGATGATCGGCAACAGCCCGCGCAGCGATATCAATCCGGCAATGAAGATCGGCCTCAACGCCGTGTACATCCCGCACCAGCACACCTGGACACTGGAACACGAACCGGTGGTGGCGGGCTCCGGAAAACTGGTCATCCTGCCTGCATTCCGGGACCTTCGCGGTCATTTCTAGACCGGGCGTAGCCCAGACTGGCTACCCAAATTGGACGTTGTACCCGCGGATGGGTGTGCGAATCTAACCACTTCTGATTTTCTGAACGGAGGGATCCGTGGCCACCACAGTAACTTCATCGCAAACGGACTGGCGGCAAGAGTGGTTTGAGATTGAAGACGCGACGTATTTGAATTTGGCGAGCCAATCGCCAATGCCAAAGGTTTCCATTCGCGCCGTGCAAGCCGCGCTGGAGGCAAACAAAAATCCGCACCATAAGCCGGACTCCACGTTCTTCGAAGTGCCCAACCGTATCCGTGCCTCCATCGCGAAGCTGATCAGGGGGAAACCCGAAGAAATTGCGCTGACAAGCGGAGCGAGCGCGGGCGTGGCTGCGGTTGCGTATGGCCTGACGTGGAAGCCGGGCGACGAGGTCGTCACGGCGAAAGGTGAGTTTCCTCTGCAATACACAGGCTGGAAACCGATGGAAGAACGCGAGGGCCTGAAGCTGAAGATTGTTTCTCCCCGCGAGCGGTTCATCACAGCGGATGACCTAATTGCAGCAATAACACCGAGGACGCGGATGGTTTCGGTGAGCATGGTGCGGTTCGACGACGGCTCGCTACTGGATGTGCCGCGCGTTGCCGCGGCCTGCCACGCACAAGGGGCGCTGCTTTTACTGGACGTCAGCCAGTGCTGCGGCGCGTTGCCCATGGATGTCAACCAACTGGGAGCCGACTTCATGGTATGCGCCGGCTATAAGTGGCTGCTGGGTCCTTTCGGCACGGGATTCTTCTGGGCCAAAAGCGAACACCTTGGAATGATGCGGCCGGGGCCGTTTTATTGGATGGCATTGATGGGCTCGCACAATTTCGCGGCGTTGAATTTCGATGACCCGAAACCGGCGCCTAACGCGAAGCGGTGGGATTCGCCGGAGTGGGCCAGTTATTTTAATTTTAATTTGGCGGCGATGGACGTCTCCGTGGATTTTGTAGTGCGTATGGGCCCGGAGTTGGTCGCGGCGCACAACCGGAAATTGATCGAATTGATGTTCGATCGCCTTCCCAAAGATCGCTTCGTTTCCGCAAGTCCTCTGGATGCCGCGCGGCGCGGCCCGTATGGATGCTTCGCGGCACGGAGCCGCGAGAAAACAGCGGAGGTTTACCAGCACTTGCGGAAGGAAAATGTTGTCGTAAGCCTGCGCGAAGGCAACATTCGCGTATCCCCGCACCTGTATAACACGGAGCGCGATATCGACCGGCTCATCAGCGTGGTTACTCCGTGACCCAGCAGGAAAACTGGCCAAAGGTTGCCGTCGTTGGTGCCGGCGCCGTGGGTGGATACTTCGGCGGACTGCTGGCGCGCGCGGGTGCGCCGGTAGTGATGATCGGGCGTCCAGCGTTTGTCGGAGCTGTAAGCAAGAACGGGCTTTTCCTGGACACATTGCAATTTCAAGAGAGTGTGCGAGTCGAGGCGTCCACGGAACTCAACCGGGTTCGCGGCGCGGAGATTGTCCTTTTTTGTGTGAAGACCACGGACAACCCAACGACGGCGCGTGCACTGGCTCCGCTGCTCGTTCCCGGCGCTCTCGTGCTTAGCATGCAAAACGGCGTGGACAACGTGGAACAAATTCGCGCTGCGGCAGCAATCGACGCGCTTCCCGCAGTCGTCTACGTCGCCGCATCCGTGCCGGGACCCGGTCGCGTGAAACACGTCGGCCGCGGAGATTTGGTCGTCGGGCCGGAAAACGAGAAGACGAAGCGAATCGCGGCACTTTTTTCGCGCGCTCAAGTGCCCTGCCGCATTTCAGAAAATATCGAGGGCGAGCTTTGGACCAAACTGGTGTGGAATTGCGCGCTAAACGCTGTCTCCGCGCTAGGCCGCGCCAAGTATGGGCTAATTGCCTCCAGCCCGGATGCGTGGAAGGTTGTCGAAACGGCGGTCTATGAGGTACTGGCCGTCGCGCGGGCCGCTGGAGTTCACCCGCCAGGTTTGGAAGATCCGAAAGTGGCCCTGGCGGGGGCGCTCAAGATTGCCACGCAGATGGCGGAAGCGCTTTCCTCGACCGGACAAGACTTAAATCGCGGGAAGCGCACGGAGATTGATTCGCTGAATGGCTACATCTCCCGGCGTGGCGCGGAGTTGGGGCTCCCTACTCCTGTAAATCACGCGTTGTACGCCCTCGTTAAGCTGGCCGAAGGCCGTTCGTAGCAGCGACACGCGCCTGTCCCTCCCGGAAAGGTTCCAATAACGAACCCCTCCCCATGTTTTTTGTAAGTGTCTTTTAGCTTGCAGCCCGCGAAACCTCATGAAAATCGCTCAACGTTAGGCAAGGCAGAGCTCACGACATTAAGTCCTTTGATTTCAGCACGGCTTGATTTGCGACCCATGGTTATTCGACCCTGTTGCATCTAAAGGGCTTAGCAATGCCACAAGTCCTTTAGAATCAACACCTGTGAAGCCCCTCGAAACTGTTGATTCTAAAGCTAGTTAGCCCTGGGCAAGGAAAAGTCAATAGGAAGGAAAGAGAAGGAAAGGAGAGGGCCAGTGCGGACGACTATGGGCTTAGCGGTCGCGTGGGGCGTGGAAGGGGATGTGGACTATGGCCTCGAGCTCGACGGGGGTGCCTTGTTTGGTGGCGGGGCGGAACTTCCACCGGCTGAGGGCTTCCATGGCGTTGGCATCGAGCTGTTCGTCGATACCACGGACAAGTTGGATGCTGTCGACGGAGCCGTCCCCGCGAATCACGGCGTAGAGTACGACTTACTTCGGGTCGATCTTCCTTAGAGGTCCCGGCGCAGAAACGTCCGAGGAAGCCAGCCGAGGGCCTTCCGAATTCGCGCGCAGCTCGGAGAAATTCAATATCCAGCTACCCGTGGCGCTGTTCAGGTTGGGCATGTTGACGAGCATTTTGTAGATTTTTTTCGAGGCGAAGATCTGCTCCGGCTGCGCGCTGGCCGGGAGGGCCGCGAAATTCGGCGGCCCGGTTCTCTCGGGTGCATCGTCGATCTTCGTGTGCGGGTATGGCCTGGTGATCAGAGCATGCGGAACGGGCGCGCTGATTTTCGGCGATCCTCCCAGGACGGAAATTCCATTGTTTGCGGGCGGATGCCCTCCACTGATGCTTACGTCTATGTCATTTTTCCCGCGGCCGTTGCCCGTTGCGGTTCCCCTGGTGCTATCTGGTCCGCCGCCTGCGCTTCCGTTTGCGCCGGGCATCGCGTTCGGCGAGCCTCCCGGTACTCCGGGTTGCTTGCCTTCGGGTGAAATAGAGACACGGGCGGCCAGATTCCCTTCCGGCGGTTGCAGGACGGGCGCGGGAGGACCGGGTGCCGCGGAGAGGGCAATGAACGTTGGGGCATTTCCATTCGAACCGCTAGATTGGAAAGAGCCAACTTCCGGTGCAGGTTCCGCGTCTCCCGTTTGCGCACGTGGCGCGACGCGCGGGGCGGCGCCGGCGTTCAATTCCAACTTTGGCCGCGCGGGAGCGTTTGGCAACATTGCCGGAGCGATTTCCGAGAGTTTTTGGTCCAGCTTCGGAAGGTCGGGAGCCGGCGCGGACATGAACTTAACCTTGCGAAGCTCACGCGGGCGCAGCTTGGAGAGTGTTTCTTGGCTGATCTGCAGGCGCGGACGCGCCGGGCCGGGCAGTCGCTGGAATTGGACGAGATTGGGGAGGTTGGGAAGAATTTTGGGCGGCTCCGGGGGAGCAGCAGAATTGATCAACGTCAGGCGCGGATGCGTCGGGCGGACGGGATCGGTGAAGATGCGCTGCCGCGGATGGAAGGCGTCGGCGCCCTCGCGCGGGAGAGCCTTCGCGGGTTCGCCGCGCGGGCTGCGTTTGGCTTTGGGACTCTTCATTTCCACCAACGGGAAATCAGTGATGGGGCCAGACCAGGTGAGTTCGGTGTTCTCGAACGCGGGGTAATGGGGCGGCGCGGCGGGGAGCCGCGGGAACGGCATGACGATGAAAACGAAGTGCCACAAGGCGGCGGCAGCCAGAGCACGGCGTGGAATGCGCTCCTCGATCCAGCTATCGCTGAAAAATCCCCCACGCAGAAATCGCTTGGGGACATTTGATCTGCTGAAGACAGCGACCAGGCTGCTCCCGATCCCTTGGTGAAAGCTTCCCCAGGCAACTTCGAGGTTCGGCTCGTGGCCTCCCAGCAGACGCGCGGGAGCGGCAGGCTTGGTGGCCTGTCCCAAGAGATCGAGTGCCCTGCCGACCTGGCTCAAAGAAATTTTCCCCTCGACTATTGTAAGTTGCCCGCCCGGCTGGGCGCGGTGAATCCCACGGGTCTAAAGGCCGCCACTACAAAGATAGAAACTCAGGCTTCGCTAGACCTTAGACCAAGGATGCGCAAGCACCTCATCATAGATGAAACTCTGCGGGCGGGGGTTCACTCGGCAGAGTTATTTTCGCCGCCAACCGCGCCGCGACGGCGGTAAAAACTCAGGGCGGCATCCCCTTGCCGGAGAACGCGGAACCTCTGTAGTGCGCCGGCTTCTTCGCGCAAGTCAAACTTACGGCTATGCTCGGCGACCACGACCGCGCCGGGTGCGAGAAGTTCCGCGGAACCAAGAAATTCTAGCACGCGGGGGTACTCTTCGACAGCAGCGTAGGGCGGATCGAGAAAAATGTAGTCGAAACCGGGGGTGGAGTGCTGCTTTCGGGAAGCCAGCATGGCGAGGCCGCGAAGAGCGTCTACGGCCAGCACGGTCACGCCGGTGTTAATGCCCAGCGATTCGAGATTGCGGCGAATCAGAGTGGCGGCGGGCGCGTGATTCTCGATGAAAACGACTTCGGCGGCGCCGCGGCTCAGGGCCTCGATGCCGATGGCGCCGGTTCCAGCAAAAAGATCGACGAATCCAGAGCCGGCTATGTTGGGGGCCAGCACGTTGAAGAGAGTTTCCCGCAGGCGGTCGCTGGTGGGGCGCAGCGCGAGGCCTTTGAGGCTCTTCAGGATGCGGCTTTTGTAGGTTCCAGCGATGACGCGCATGAGTGCAGTTATTAGTTGTCAGTTTTTAGTTTTTAGTCAAGGAACAAAGAATCCGGACGTGAGTTGGGGTGTATTTTGGTCAGCGAGGCGACCGCCTCGATTCAATGGAACCAGTTCGGGAAGCAATATTTTCCAGTGATCGAGGAGTCGCCCCAAATGTTTATTGGCCCGAGGATCGAGCGTCTGTTGGACGCCACTGAGATTAAGCGGCGTAGACGTAATCAGCGCTTGTCCAGTCTCCACAGTCCTCATAACCTCCCCGATAATTGGTTCTAGCTGTGGTATCAATTCCTTGAGCTCCTTTCTCTTTAGAAACTCCACCACGCTGGTCAGTACCATGCACAACCGGATGTTCGGGGGCGGGTGATTCGTGCTATCGAGATCGTCGAGATTGACCGTGCCCTTCAAAAATAAGTCTGAAAAATCCGTAGATTGCCAGCGTCCAGCTAAACAGAGCCTGTCTCGACGTTCCATACCACTGACGCCAATCTGGGGGAAAGACATGGGTGGGATCCCCTGCTCTACCAAGTGCGGTCGTTAGGCCTTGACCGACTGCAAAAGCATCCGCGTCCATCTCCAATCTCTGGAGTGTAAGATTTTCTTCACGAGTCTTTTGCGTTGGGTCAAACTCGGCTAGCAGTGGCATCCCCTTCCTAGTTCTTAGAAGCTTAACGTGGCCATTCATGAGGTGTCCTATTTCGTGTGCCAATAGGAAGTCGATTGCGATTGTTGCTATCAGATGGGCGAACGAGCGTCGCGCCAGGTCTTTTGGTTGTCTAAATAGTTGCTTCGGGTCAACGATGTCCGATTTCCATTCCTCTTCCGCCAAGGGGTTGCCTATCGACATCAGAAACCTTGGATATGCGAGGAGTGAGCCGAAGAAACTATAGATTGTCACAATCGCTCCCACATAGACGCCCACAAAATCGTGATTGTCCGACTCAAACGCAAGAGCATTTACATCCCAATTTTCAATGTAGTCAAAGTGAACCGGCCCCATTGTAGGCACATACTGCATCCGGACATCTCGGAGTCAGATTTCCGCAGCCCTCTTGTGCCTCTCAAGCGTGGTGCGTAGCCCCCATTCGGGGCGAAGAATGCTTGGGTCAAAGCGCCAACCGCGGCCGGGACAGCCCACTCGCTCGAAAAGCTCCTGAAGCTCTTTCTCAGTTTTTTCTTGGCTCATTGGTTTGCCCTAGCAATACTCGAATTCTACAACGGCACTGCGCATTCGATGTGCGCCCAGTAAACGCGCTTCTTGAACAGGTGGAATCGCGCTAATGCGTCAGCCGATGCGGGCGAGGTGGTAGCGGCGCTGCCATTCCGCGGGGAGCATGCGGAGGAGGCGCTGCATGGTGTCTTGCTGGGCGGAATCGGAGGCTAGGGCGAAGGCTTCGCGGCGGGCGAGTTCGAGGAGTTCGCGGTCGCGCAGGGGATTGGCGATGTGGAAGCCGAGGTCGCCGGACTGGCGGGTGCCGAAAAATTCGCCGGGGCCGCGGAGGAGGAGATCGGTTTCGGCGATTTCGAAACCGTTGGAGGTGCGCACCATGGTCTCGAGGCGGGCGCGGACGACGTCCTCTTTTGCGGCCGCTGAGCGGCCGACGGTCATGCGGGCGGGGGCGACGAGGATGCAGTGGGATTTCTGCGCGCCGCGGCCGATGCGTCCGCGAAGCTGATGGAGCTGGGCGAGGCCGAAGCGCTCGGCGTGCTCGATGACCATGACGGTGGCGTTGGGGACGTCGACGCCGACTTCGACGACGGTGGTGGCAACCAGGATTTGGACTTCGTTTTTGCGGAAGCGCTGCATGGCTTCTTCTTTTTCCTCGCTGGAGAGGCGGCCGTGCAAGAGGCCGAGCTTGAGCTTGGGAAAAACTTCGCGCGACAGGCGCTCGAATTCTTCCACGGCGGCTTTTAGCTCGAGCTTCGATTCTTCGATGACCGGATAAACGACGTAACCCTGGTGT
Source organism: Acidobacteriota bacterium (assembly GCA_003224525.1). Taxonomy (GTDB): domain Bacteria; phylum Acidobacteriota; class Terriglobia; order Acidiferrales; family UBA7541; genus Acidiferrum. Next base: position 21,454 of record QHZB01000064.1, read on the forward strand.
CCGGCGGCGACTTCGCGGCGGAGAGACTCCCAAACGCCGGGGAGATGCTGCTCCGTGGTCATGCGCGTGACGATGGGCGTGCGCCCGGGCGGCAGCTCATCGAGAACGGAAACGTCGAGGTCACCGTAAAGAGTGAGCGAGAGCGTGCGCGGAATGGGCGTGGCCGTCAGCACGAGAACATGCGGGGCGTGGCCGTGGGCCGCGGCTTTATCCATCAGGCGCTTGCGCTGCAGGACGCCGAAGCGATGCTGTTCGTCAATGGCGACAAATCCGAGCCGTGCGAATTCCACATTGTCTTCAATCAGCGCGTGCGTGCCGATGACAAATTGGGCTTCGCCGGTGCGAATGCGATCGAGGGCGGCGGATTTCTCCGAGGCTTTCAGGCCGCTGATTAGCAGCTCAACGCGGTAGCCGGCTTTGGCTAGCATGCGGCGCGCGGAAAGAAAGTGTTGGACGGCGAGAATTTCTGTGGGAGCCATCAGCGCCGCTTGCGCATCGTTTTCGATGGCGATCACTGCCGCTTCGAGAGCGATGATGGTTTTGCCGCTGCCGACGTCGCCCTGGAGGAGACGATTCATGGGGGCGGGTTTTTCCAAATCCGCGGCGATTTCGGCAAGAACGCGCTTCTGCGCCGCCGTGGGCTTGAACGGCAGGATGCGCTTCAGCGCTTCGCGCACAGCGTCTTCCCGCACACGGAAGGCGATGGCGTTTTCCTTGCGGGTAGCCTTGCGGTCCAGAGCGAGGCTGAGCTGGTACAGGAAAAATTCCTCGAAGATGAGCCGCTGCTGCGCCGGCGATCGAAACGTGTTCAAGGCATCGAGAGATTCGCCGGGTTCGGGAAAATGTGTGTGCATCAGGGCTTCGCCGCGCGCGGGATAGCCAAGACGGGCGCGCAACTTTTCGGGCAGGACATCGGGTATTCTTTGATCGATGAGCTGCACCGCGGCGTACATCGCGCGGCGAATCTGCCGGGAGCCAAATGTGCCAATCGCTTCGTAGATCGGCACGATTCTCCCGACCTCGGTGGAATCCATCTCCTCGCTGCTCAGCACTTCGATCTGCGGGTTAATCATCTCCAGCCGTGCGGGCCGCAGCTTATCGACCTCCGCCTTGCCGTGAAGAATGAGCAGCTGCCCGGGCTTCAAGCGCCCTTCGAGATAGCCACCGTGAAAAAACTTGCACGGCAGCGAACCGCCCGCGTCGTCCTGCACGAGCAGGTGATAGATGGCGTCGCGGCCGCCGCGCATGCTGCGGATGGCCTGGCCGCTCATCACGCGCGCGCGAATGGTATAAGTGCCGTTTGGCTGAATGTCTTTCACCTTGGAAAAATGGATGCGGTCTTCATAGCGAAAAGGGAGGTACCCCAGCAGATCCTCGAGCGTGTAGATGCCGCGCTGGGCGAGCAATTCGGCGCGCTGCGGGCCCACGCCTTTGATCATGCGCACTTCGGTGCCGAGGTTCATCGTCATTGACATTATGTTTATATCATTCCCGCTGCGAAGATAAGGCCGCCGCGAAACTTGCGTCCCGGCCATCGGTATCGATAGAGTGAGGATTCCGTGTCTCAAGCGGGGAGGTTCATGTGACGGGAGACCGTCTGACAAGTTCCGACAAGCGCGAGCTGCTCCTCTGGGTGGTGGCGGGAATCCTCGGCGCGCTGTTCGCTTACAAGTATTTTTTCCGTGCTTTCCCCGAAGCCTCCGTTAATTTTCAAGTCTCCCGCGAAGAAGCCCTCCGAAGAGCGCAGAAGTTCGTCAGCGGCCTTGGCGAGAACGCCGGCGGCTACCAATCCACAATTGTTTTCGATGTGGACGACAAAGCCAAGGTCTACCTGGAGCGCCAGCTCGGGTTACAACAAGCCAACAAACTGATGTCCTCCGAGCTGAATATCTGGTTCTGGGACGTGCGTTTCTTCAAACCGCAGCAGGAGGAAGAATTCCGCGTTCGCGTGAGCCCGGCAGGACAGATCGTGGGCTACGGTCACAAAATCGAGGAATCACGCACTGGGGCATCGCTCGACCGCGCCACCGCGCAATCCACGGCGCAGAACTATCTCCGCGCGAAACTCGGACTTGATTTAAGTACGTGGGATCTTCTCCCGGAAGAAGCCAATTCGAACAAGCGGCCGAACCGCCTGGATTGGGAATTTACGTGGGAAAAGCACGGCTTCCGCGCGAAGGACGCGCCCTACCGTTTGCAAGTCACCTTGCAAGGCGACAAAGTCGGCGGCAGCGAAGAATTCCTGCACGTTCCCGAAGCATGGCAGCGCAGCTACCAGCAACTCCGCGCTTCGAATCTTTTTTACAACCAGATCGCCATCATTCCGTACATTTTGTTGCTCGGCAGCGCGCTGTGGGTGGGCATCACGCTCACGAAGCACGGGCAAACAAGCTGGGGTGGGGCCATCAAGCTGGGCGTGATCGTCGCGGCGCTTTTTTTTCTGATGGGGCTGAATGAGTGGCAATTCACACGCGCCAGCTATGACACCCACGATCCTTATAGCGGCTTTGTCCTGCTCCGGCTCGGCATCGCTTTGTTGTCGGCACTTGGCACGGCGCTGATGGTGACGCTGGTGCTCCCTGGCGGGGAGCCGCTCTATCGCTCCTACCTGCCGAATCGGATGCAGCTATCGAAAGCCTTCACGCTGCGCGGGCTCCGTTCGAAAGAATTCTTCTCATCGGCAGTTGTCGGGCTGGCGCTGGCAGCGGCGCATATCGGCTTTATCGTGGCCTTTTACATGGTGGGCAGCAATTATGGAGTTTGGGCGCCGCAGGATCTGAACTACTCCGACGCGGTCAATACGACGTTTCCGTGGATCGCGGGCGTGGCCATCGGCCTGATGGCCTCGACCAGCGAGGAATTTCTGTTTCGCCTTTTTGCCATCCCGTTCCTAGAGCGCGTGACGAAGTCCCGAGTCCTGGCCGTCATCTTGCCGGCGTTTTCCTGGAGTTTCCTCCACAGCGCCTATCCGCAGGAGCCTGGCTATATTCGCGGGATTGAGGTTGGCATCATCGGCATTGTGGCGGGAATGGTGATGTTGCGCTGGGGCATCCTCGCGACGCTCATCTGGCATTACACGGTGGACGCGTCGCTGGTCGGGTTGCTGCTGATCCGTTCGAACAGTCTTTACTTTAAAATATCCGGCGTGGTGGTGGGCGCCGCCGCGCTCGCCCCTTTGGCTTTTTCGTGTATCTCCTACCTGACCCGTGGCGGATTCGAAAGCGGCGAAGACCTTCTCAATCGCGCGGCGCCCGCGCCGGAAATCGATCTTACGGGCGAACCAGCAGCCGCAACTTCTGAAGTCAAATCAAGCGGTTACGAGGCCCTCTCTCCCGGCATGATCGCTTTCCTTGCCGTCTGCCTGCTTGCCGGCGGCGCGCTGGCGTGGCGGCTCAAGCCGCAGTCCATTGGCGATTACCTGAAACTGTCGATCGACTCGCGAACGGCTCGTGCGCGCGCCGATCAAGTCATACGCCAGGGTGGCGTCGATCCAAATGCGCACTTTCGCGCCGTCGTGTTCGTCAACAATGCTGACCCATATGCAAACGAATATTTGCGGGAGCGCATCGGTATTGCGGGAGTCAACGCCATCTACTCCGGGCAAGTTCCGGCTGCGCTCTGGCGCGTGCGCTATTTCCGCGACAGCCAACCGGAAGAGTTCGCGGTCGTTCTGAAGCCCGACGGGTCGCTTCATTCGGTGTGGCATAAACTGGCCGAAGAAACGCCCGGCGCATCGCTCGACAAGGACCAAGCCTTGGCCCGTGCCGAAGAATTTCTTCGCCTGGAAAAAAACCTCGACCTGAAGGGCTGGTCGTTAGTTGGAGACGAGTCAAAAAAGCAGCCGCACCGCATCGATCACACCCTGACCTGGGAGCAAACGCAACCACTCGACTCCGCGCAAGCACCGGCCGCGAACTCCCAAGATCACGCTCATGCACGCGTCGAGCTGAAGGTCTTGGGAGACGAGGTCACAAATTATCGAACCTACGTGCACATCCCCGAAAGCTGGGAGCGCAAACAAGAGGAGCGAAGCCTTTCCCGGATCATCATCTCCATCGTAATTCCTATCCTGTTTTATGCCGGACTGGCCCTGACGGCTCTGATGGTGTTATTGAAAAACCTGCGGTCGCCGTTGGCGCGCTCTATCCCCTGGAGAAGAATCGCATTCTGGTCGATTTGGGCTCTCGCCGGATATCTCGCCGTTTTCGCTCTTGGGAATATCCTCCCCAGTGCGTTGAGTGCTTACGATACGGGCAATCCACTCAAGCTGACGTATGCAGGGATTGCCATCGTCGCGCTGCTCGGCGCTCCTCTCTACGTCGGCGGAATCGCGCTGCTCTTCGGCACGGCGTGGTATTTCGGCAGCCATGCGTTCGGTGAAGAACGTCTGCCGGGCTGGGCCGGGATACCACCGGCTTACTATCGCGATGCGCTGTGGATCGCTGTGGGTGGGTCCGCGGGGCTGTTCGGCCTGCAACACCTCCTTGCGGCTGCTTGGACCCACTGGCCGACGGTGCATCGCTCGATGGGGGCGTCCTTCGGCCATGACTTCGACGCCATCTTCCCCTTCGGCTCGATTCTTGGCGGGACGGTGGTGCGCAGCTTGTTTTACACAGGTCTAGTCGCTGCGGTCGCTTCTTTCGTTGCGGCGCAGGTACGGCAGCCTGGGCTTCGCGTATTGCTTTTCCTGCTGGGGGCGCTCGCTTTCACGGGCGGAAACTGGGGAGGTGCCGCCGACTTTGCACAAGGATTCCTGACGCAACTCATCCTGCTCATCGTTCTCGCCTACGGCGTGCGCTACGTTATGCGCTTTAACATTCTCGGCTGCTTCCTCATCATCGCCGGCACTTCGTTGTTCGACGGCGCCACCGAACTGCTCTCTCAGCCAGATTCGTTCTACCGCGGGAACGGCTACGCTGTTCTGCTGGTGCTCGTTGTCTTTTTCGCCTGGCCCTGCGTGGCGTGGCGCATGCGCGGCTCGGCCAAGGCTGTCTGAGCAGCCAGCTCAGTCCGCTGTGGCGACCGATTGAGGACCCAAATGTGGCCTTGCGAGCCTCATTTGATTGGTTTTGCTGAAACAAAATCCACAGGTGAACCGTTGTTATAGTGGGAAGCGGTGCTCACCCCAGGGCGTAGCCGTACGTCCAAATTGGGTGGTCGCGTGGTGCGCAGCGTTTAGACGCCTGCTAGAATTTGAGCTAAGGTGTTGTTTTACAATCGGCAACACTGGTGCGCGCGAAAAGAAAGCGAAATATGCCGCTTCCCAGATGGGCTTTGGCTTTGGCCGATTACAACGGTCGCTCGGGTAGCACAGACGCCGCCCTGGCCTCGGTGATCTCCTTGTCCCACCTCGACGAGCGGGCCCTGGTTGCGGAAGCGCAAACGGGCAGTCGTGCGGCTTTCGAGGAATTGGTGCGCCGCTTCGACCGGGATGTCCTGCGCCTGGCCCTGAATCTCATGAAGCGCCCCGAGGACGCCCGGGACGTCTACCAGGAAGCATTCCTCAAGGTCTACCGCAATCTCCACCGTTTCCGCTTCGAGTGCAGCTTTTACACCTGGCTCTACCGCATCGTCACCAACGTTTGCCTGGATCACTTGCGCCGCCGTCAGGCGCGCCCCGAAGATCAGGCTCCTGAACTGAATTCCGGCCTTCACGAGGAGGGCATCACCGATTTTTTCGAGCGGCAACGCGAGCAACGCCCGACGCTGGACCCCGAGCGCACTTTCATCGGCAAGGAAATCAAGGCGCGCATCGCCATTGCCATGGAGCGCCTGTCCCCTCGCGAACGAATTGTTTTTGAGATGAAGCACTATCAGGGCCTGAAGCTCCGGGCCATCGGTGACGCCCTGGGCACCACCGAGGAAACCGTGAAGAACTCGCTTTTCCGCGCCACGCGCAAACTCCGCCATGAGTTGGGAGGCCTGCGATGAGCGCTTTTGAAAAGAGTGTGAACTGCGAAGACGTTGCGCCGCTCCTGGTTTTCTATGCATGCAATGAAGTCAGCGACAGGGAACGCAAGCAGATTGATGCGCACGTGGCGAATTGCGAAGCGTGCACCGCCCAGCTTGCCGAAGAGAGCCAGCTCCAGGAGGCCATGGTCGCTGCTCCGCAACCCGCCGATGAACTCGATTCTTCCGGTATCCTGCTCTCGCACTGCCGTAGCGAGCTTGCCGAAGCCCTCGACGATCTTTCCGCACCTCCCATCCAGGAACACTGGCGCCCCTTCGGATGGCTGCGCCGCTGGATGGCGCTGCGCCCCGCCTGGAGCGGCGCACTTCTGGTCCTCTTCGGGATCGTGGTTGGAGTTCAGGTTCTTCCGTGGCTGCGGAACGGCAACAATGGCAACGCCAACGGTCAGGCCATGAACGTCATGGCCAAGCCGCCGCTCACGAAAGATCAACTGGATAAAATGGAGGTTGCTGGCATCAATTTTTCTCCCTCTTCGGATGCCGGTTCTCCCAACGTGCAGCTCCGTCTCAGTGCCGAGCAGCCGATGGTTCTCACCGGCAGCGTTGATGATAGCGATATGCGTCATGTACTCACTTACGTCGTTGAAAGAGGCGAGCGTTTTGACGCCGGTGTCCGCCTCGATTGCCTCGAAGCGCTGAAGGCCGCTTCGCGGGATCAGCAAGTGCGCCAGGCGTTGATCGCCGCGGCTCGCCAGGATCAGAATCCCGCAGTGCGCATGAAGGCCCTGGAGTCGCTCCGCGATGCGTCAGCGGATGATGACGTCCGACAGGCTTTGCTCGATGCGCTGCAGCATGACGCCAACCCGGGCGTGCGCGTTGAAGCCGTCAATGTTCTTGTTGGATCTTTGCAGCACCGCGATTCGGAAGAGACGGTACCCGAAGCCCCCGAGGCCACCCCTGTAGTGAAGCCAGTCCGTGCGGAAGAGGACCAGTCCGTGGAGCGCGTGGTTCGCGCTCTGCGACAGTTGCAGCACCGGGATCCCAGCCGCTACGTGCGGCTGCGCAGCGCCGCTGCCTTGCGGCAGATTGGGCCGCGCGAAGTGCAGTAACCGGTCAGAGATTTCGTTCGCCGATGAACATACGTTTCCAACATGGTTTTTTTCCTGCCGTGCGCCGTCTGGCGCTGTTCCACGTCCTGGCGATCCTTTTTTTCCTAGCACCGCTCGCGCCACCGGTTTTTGCGGCCGAAGCTAAAGAACCAGCGGCGATCGAACGTACTCAGCCTTCTGAGCCGGGTTCGCAGCATGCATCCGTTGTTCGCAGCGGCATGACGAGTACCAAAGATGGTCTGACACTGCGGCTGACGGCGGATCTCGGTTCCGTCAATATCGTGCCACTTGAGGTCGGCGCCGCGCCCGTCGTGCGCTACACCGTGCACATCGAAACCGATGCCCGCGGCCCCGCTGCTCAGCAACTCCTTGATGCTTACTCTCTCAAGGCCAAGGCGGTCTCCTCGGGAGTGGAAATCACCGGCATGCTTTCGCCGCAAGCCGCGCGCTCGGCTGATGCCCAGTTCTGGGTGCAGTTTGAGGTGGCTGTGCCGCGCGGTTACAACATCGAAGTGAACACCGAGGCGGGCGACATCACGACGGGGGACATCGGTGGGACCGCCGCCCTTCACACTCAAGGCGGAAACATTAAGACGGGGCGCATCGCTGGTTCGGGACTCCGCGACGCTTCCTTGGGGCGCTCCGCTGCCAAACTGGAGACGGAAGGCGGACACATCCAGGTTCTCGATGTCGCGGGTGACCTCACGGCCTTCACCGGGGGCGGACACATCAACGTGGGCAACATTGCGGGAGATGCTTCGCTGCGCACCGGCGGCGGCCATATCCGCGCCGGCCAAATCGGAGGGCGCGCCGAACTGGAAACCGCCGGCGGCAATATCACCGTCGCTCATGCTGGGAATTTCGTCAGCGTACGTACCGGTGGCGGACAGATCGATTTCGGCGAAGTGCGCGGCTCGGTGCATGCCCAGACCGGCGGAGGCGGGATTCGCGTCATGTACGTTTCCGGCCCAATGGAATTGGAATCGAGCAGCGGCAGCATCTGCCTGACGCGCGTCGCCGGCGCCCTGCAGGCGGCCACTTCCGGCGGAACGATTACGGCCTGGATTAATCCGGACCCGCCTTCCGGAGGCGGAAACGTGCGGCTCGCGGGCGCATCACAGCTTGCTTCCGGCAACGGCGACATCCTCGTGTTTCTGCCGCGGAATCTCGCGGCGACCATCGACGCCACCGTGGCAAACGGGGGCGAGCCCCACATCGAAGCAGATCCCGCCCTGCACTTGACGATGCAGGCGTCCGCCAATGGTTCCGGTCCCCTGCACGCCATGGCTGTTTTGAATGGTGGCGGCGCCCCGCTCAAATTGCGGACCACCTCCGGGAAAATTCGTCTGCAGTTCCTGGATTCGGAGATTGCTCTTCACGAATCGCTCGTCCGCGAGCAGGTGGACCGCCTCAACAAGAGACTGACGGAAATTGGGTTCTCTCAGGCGCCTTTTCCCTTCGAAGTGGGGCCAACGACCCCGGCCTTGCCCGAAGCGCCGGTTCACCCCCAAGCCAAAGCGGACTGGCTCGAAAGCTGGCTCGTGAATTTGGAAATCACCTTCAGGGGAGGCATCACCGAGGATCCTGACGATTTCCAGAAGCGGCTCGTCAATTTTCCAAAGCCTTCCTATCCGGCGCTCGCGCAACGCGCTGGTTTGCAAGGCATCGTGAAGCTCCAGGTGCGCGTGAAGAAAGACGGCAGCATCGAGGTGCAGAAACTCCTTGAAGGCGATCCGGCGCTCGCCGAAGCCGCCATCGCCGTGGTAAAGCAGTGGCGGGCAAAACCGGCTTCGATTAACGGCAAGCAGGTCGAAGTTATTTCGACTGTGACATTTAATTTTCAGTTGCACTGAGCGGCAGCCGCCTCGGCGCAGTGAGTTTCTAGTCCTCGGTTCTCGTTGGTAGCACGTACTCGAAGGGGGTAGAACGTTATGCTTCGTCCATCTCTCCGCGCGACTGCTCTATGTGTACTGCTTCTAGCCGTTGTTTGGGCCGTTCCCAGCTTCGCCATCAGCAAGGAGTTCAATCAATCCTATCCGCTGCAACCCGGCGGTTCCGTTGAGTTGCAGAACGTCAACGGAACTGTCGACGTGCAAGGCTGGGACCGCAACGAAATCGAAGTCCACGCGGTAAAGACCGCGAAACACAAGGAGTCCGATCTCGAACGTGTTTCCATCGAGGTTGACGCCAAGCCGGACGCCATCTCTATCGCCACTCGTTATCCGCAAAACGAGGGCGTGGAAGTAGCGGTGGAATACACCATCCACGTTCCGCACGGCGCACGCGTTGAGCATATCGGCACGGTGAACGGCACGCTGCGCGTTGCCGGTGTCGAAACCCTGGAAGACCTGCACACCGTAAACGGCAATATCGAAGTGTTTGAAGCCGGCGGGAGTGTCCATGCGCACACCACCAACGGCAACGTCCACTTGGAGTTGGCGCGTCTTCCGGACAAGACCGGCGCCACCGCTGAAACGACGAACGGCTCTCTGGTTCTGGCCGTGCCGTCCGACCTGCAAGCGGATGTCGAAGCTCGCTGCCTGAATGGAAACTTCTTTTCCGAACTCCCCATTACGATGGAGAGTTCCCAGCGGCCCCGGGAAATGCACGGCAAATTGGGGCACGGCGGCGCTCCGATTCATCTGCGCACCGTGAATGGCGGGATTCGGGTGGTCATTCTGCGGTCGACCGTCTGACGCTTTTCCGTTTGCCGCGTCTAACCGCTCTAGGAGGATGGGACGAAAATGAACAAACGAAATTTGCTTGCTATTGGGGGAGCTGTGGCTCTCGGTCTAGTGCTCATGGCACTGCCCGCCAGTTCCGCAAGACCGCAAAAGCCCGGTGATTCCAAGATCGCACGCTTCGAACAAAGGATCGATGAGCTGCAGGCAAAATTGCAGGCGCAGCTTGAGAACGGGCAAAATCATGTGGCCGAACTCGCTGACGCGGACGCGCTTCGGGAGTCGGGGCAGACTGTCGTCATCGAAGATCAAGAGCCCACGCGGATCGAAGTCCTGCCAAGCATCGAAAATGATGAGTTTAACATGGTGATCGGCGACGACGGTTCGAGTTGGCTCGGCGTCGAGACACACGAAGTGACCGCCGACAAGGCCAAGGAGTTGAAACTTTCAGCCGAGCGCGGCGTGGTCCTGGGAAAGATCGTTCCGGACAGTCCCGCGGCCAAAGCCGGCCTCAAGGAAAATGACGTGGTGACGGAAATCAACGGACAGCGCGTCGAAGGCGCCGCGCAATTTCGCCGCATGATCCATGAGATTCCTGCGGGCCGCAGCATCCAGCTTACCGTGTGGCGCGATGGGCGCACGCAAACCATTAGCGCGACTCTCGGCAAATCCGAAGAGCGTCATCACGCCATGAAGAAGATGATGGCCCCGACGCCTGGGACCTTCGCTTTCCGCATGCCGGAGATCCCCGAAATCCCTTCGATGGAATGGGACGGCGGCAGGTTCCTCGGCGGGCAGCCCCGGCTGGGCATTGATGCCGAAGATCTAAGCGGACAGCTCGGCACATTTTTCGGCGCTCCCGATGGCGAGGGAATTCTCGTTCGCGATGTCAACTCCGGTTCGCCTGCGGAAAAGGGCGGCGTGAAAGCAGGCGATGTCATCATCTCGCTCGACGGCGAGCGTATCCGTTCCACCGGCGAGCTTCGCGAAAAACTCTCGGCAAAGCGCGAAGATAAGGATCGCACCGTGAAGCTGGGCGTTCTGCGCAACAAGAGTGAGGCTTCGCTCACCGTTCAGTTGCCTGCACCCGCCGCGCATAGCAAACGCCTCGTCTCGCGTCGCACCAGCATCTAGTAGTAGAGGCAGATTCGCGAAGGCCCCCGGCGCCGGAAGCCTTTTTCATTCCCAGTTTTCCTCATGAATCCACACGTGCCGCAGACTGACTCCGCACTCATATACTGTCGGCTCAATTTCAATCGATCGAGTCGGAAGCTCGCGGACGCATTCATATCTATTCTGGTGGCGACGCGGCGAGCGACGCATCGAACGCGGCGTAGTGATGGTGGTGCTCCTCCGGTTCGTTGAGCGCGGTTCCCTCGCGCTCCACCCAGGCGTGCGCTTCAAACTTTTCTTTTTCCTTTCGAATACCGATGCGCAGGTGCGACGGTATTCCCTGCCGCCCGAGAAGCCACCAAAGAGTCAAGGATTTTGCCAGACAGGAAGGATGGACCAGCCCGTGCCGGTCCGCGGCATTGACCATGTGCGCGGTCACCGCCGCAACCTTGCTCGCAAGAGCGGCGTCAGGCCCCGGATTTGCTTTCGAAAGGAATCGCTCGAGAGCCGCTTGCGTCTCTCGGAAACCGCGCCATCGCAGACTCAGGGCCACCAGCGGCAGCAGCACCACGGCGCGCAGAAAAAGTTCCTGCGCTGGGCGCTCCAGCGCGCTAAATCGCCGGAGCCGTTCCCACATCGGCTGGGAGAACTTGGAGCAATCCGCTATCCACGAGCCGGGTCAGAAGCTCCGTGAGGTTGGAGCGGAGCAATTCCGGTTCGACATCGAATTCTGCAAGGAGCTCCTGGTAAGCCGCGTCAATGTTCGGCGCACCCGTCACCAGCTGCCACATCCGCGTGCCGGTCTCGTCCAAACCGAAATACTGCTCCGTCTCGAGATTCAGCAAAACCGATTCCCGATCCAAAATGCGGACCAGAACGTGGGTTGGCGTGGCGGCGCGGTCCGCAAATGAAACCATCGGTACAGCTCCTCGGGGGAATCCCGGCTCTCAAATCCACGGCGCGCGGGAGGCTTGCCCTTCAGAAAGTATTCTACCGGGGATTGCGGCACTTCGCTATATGCCTGAGAGCGGGAGAAGTTTTCTCTCTCGGGCGCGCCCCCCAGCAGAGTTCCGATGGTCTTCGAACGGAAGTGAGACTGGTCTTTGCCCGGTCGCTTCGCCGCACAAAGATTACCGGCACTCTGACACATAGTTGAAAAAAGCCGGCCCCGCCCAGCGGAACCGGCCCAAAAAGCCGCCTCGATCTTGATTAGGACTTCTTCTTCTTCAGATTGACTTTGGTGTCGATGCCCGGAGCCATCAACTGGAGCTGTTCGAGTCCCTGCTTGGCCTGTTGGCCCCATGTTCCGTTGGGGTCGAGCTCGACCGCCTTTTGGTAGGCTTCAATGGTTCCCGGCGCGAACTGCACCTCTTCTTTATCGCCCACTTTCTTCGTCGTCATCTTGTAAACCAGCGAAGCTCCCAGGAGATACCAGGTCTGCGCGTTCTTTGGATCGAGTTCCGCGGATTTCTTAAAGGGTTCGACGGCGTCGCCGAGCCGATTCGCGTTATACAGACTGATCCCAAAGTTGCGCCACGCCGTCGCGGCATTCGGCGGGTCCAGTTCCGCGCTCTTGGTATAGGCAGCCTTGGCTTCCTCGATCTTTCCCGCGCGTGCCAGCACGTTGCCCAGATTGTTGTAATATCCCGGCACATCGGGCTTGGCGGCGATGGCCTGTTGGTACGCTTGAACGGCATCGTCGTTACGGCCCGCGGTGTCGTAAGCTTCTCCGAGCTTGAACCACACCAGATGCGCGTTGGGATCTTTCTCCACGAGGTTCTTCGAAGCCTCCTGGAATTCCTTGACTGCCTGCTCTGAAAATTCATTCAACTTTTGCTTGAGCGCATCGCGCTGGTCCGCGGGCGCCTTCTGCAGATCAATCTTCGCCTGCTTCTCTTGATCGATAAGAGCGTTGCCCGCCGTGAAGTGCGCTTTGAGCCCCTCCATTTTGCTTTTCGCTTCTTCCGCCTTCTTCACCTGTTCTTGCGCCTCGGCCCCTTGTTTGGAGACGATGTCCTTGAAGTTGAGATCGACTTTCGCGTCCTCGCCGCTTTGCACTCTGGTCTTGGCCTCGAACGGGGCTTGTTTGTCATTGGGCGGCGGGAAGACAATAAATACGCTGTAAATGCCAGAGCGCAAGTTAGGCAAGCTAAACTTGCCTCCGCTATCCGTCTTGGTCTCCTGTTTTGCGCCCTGGTCGCTTACCGCTCGAATCACAACCTCGGCCCAGGGCTTCCCGTTCACATCCAGGATTGTGCCGCTAATCGATCCTGTCTGGGCTCCGGCACGCGGTGCCAGTAGGCATAGCAGCGCCGCCGCAAAAATTGCGGCCAGCGCTCCTGACTTTTTGAAACGCTTCATGCTCCATTCTCCTTTTTCACGGGGGAGCCCCACCCGGAGTATCCGGGCTAAGTGCGCCCCATTATCTCTCATTCGGGCCAGATTCCAAGTTCAGCGCCCGGCAGAAACGGTTCGCCGGTACGGGATGGGATCCGGCACGCCGGCCTCTGCAAAGGCGCGCAGCCGCAGCAGGCAGCTATCGCATGCGCCGCAAGCGGTATCTTCATTCTGGTAGCACGACCAAGTTAGATGCAGTGGCGCGCCCAGCTCGATGCCCCGCCGTATGATCGCGCTCTTCTTCAGCGCGATGACCGGCGTTACGATTTCGATTTGTGTTTCGGGCCGCGTTCCCACGCGGATCAATTCCTGGAACACCCGGTAATATTCCGGCCGGCAATCCGGATAGCCGGAGCTGTCTTCCGCCACCGCTCCGATGTAAATCGCTCCGGCGCCGATCGCTTCCGCCCAGCTCACTGCCACCGAAAGAAAATGTGCATTCCGAAACGGAACGTACGTCACGGGAATCGCGCTGCCATGCGGGCCGGGCGCACCCAATTCATTTTCCGGAACGGAAATGCTCTTGTCGGTGAGCGCCGATCCGCCAATGGCGCGAAAGTGATCGAGTTGCACCACCAGCCGTTCACGCACGCCGTAGAAATTCGCAATGTCATCGAACGCACGCCGTTCGCGCTTCTCGGTGAGCTGGCCGTAGCTGGCGTGCAGCAACGCGATGTTTGACGCGCCGTGGCCTTCGCGCGCGATCGCCATGCTCACGCAGGAGTCCATCCCGCCACTCAAAAGCACTGCCGCTTTTCTCTGATCCATTCCTATCACCACTTCAACCACTCCCCCCGCGCTTCGTATCCTTTACTTCGTTTACTTCCTTTACCTCATTGACCTCATTTACTTCCTTTTCCTTAGACGCCTTTGGTCGCCGGGTCCCACACGAACTTGTGCAGTTGCAGCCCCAGCCGCACGGGCAGGCCGTCCGCCAGAATCCATTCCACGAGCATGCGCGGCTCGAGGCCGGGCCACTTCCCTTGCGGATCTTCGAACACCGGCGAAAACAAGACCTGTTTCACTCGCTGTGCCAAGCCGTGCTGCGAGGTAAAGCTACGCGCAAATTCATAGTCGCGCCGCGTGGACAGCACGAACTTCACCTCGTCGTTTCCGGACAGCGCCTCGAGATTGCGCATCTCGAAGGTATCCGGCTCGCCCGAATCGGGGCACTTCACGTCCACAATCTTGATGACTTCCCGCGGCAGCCCTCCGACGAAGCGCTCCCCGCTGGTTTCGATCATGACCGTGTACTTCGCAGCCAGCAGCTTCTCCGCGAGCGGATAAATTTCTTCCTGCAATAAAGGTTCCCCGCCCGTCAATTCGACCAGTGGAACAGCAGCTTGCGAGCCCGGCATTTCCTCGCGGCGTCCCGCCAGTTCGTCCACGCGCGCCAAAACTCCCTCGACGTTCATCTTCTTCCCGCCATGGAATGCGTACGCGGTATCGCACCAGGTGCATCGCAGATTGCAACCCGTCAAACGCACGAATATGCACGGCAGGCCCGCGCGCGTGCCTTCGCCCTGAATCGATTTGAAAATTTCCGTGATGACCATGACGCCCGCCCCGGCGCGACAACCAGTAAATCATTCCGAAAAAAAGAACCATCGCGACAATCAGCCGCGGATAGCCTGGCGCAATTCCTATAAACCGCAGGACAACAATGTAGCCCGCCGCCACGAGCAGCGCAGGAATCATAATGATGAAAAACGATCGATTCATCGGCTCATCCGTTTCCCAAACTAGGCCCCGGGCCGGTACTGCGCCCGGCTGGTATCCGTTTCCCACAAAATGACGTCCGTAACCCGCGCGCCCGGCGGCAGCTCCTTCAATTGCCGCGTGACCTCGTCGTAGAAATACTTTGCCACGTTTTCCGCCGAAGGGTTCACGGTCTTGAAGGGTTCGAGATCGTTCATGAACTGGTGGTCGAGCCTGCCCATGATCTCGCGGATCAACTGCTTGAGCCGTGTGAAGTCCACCAAGAGCCCGACCGAATCGAGCTGCGGTCCTTCGAGCGTCACGCGCACGCGATAATTGTGGCCGTGCACGTTCTCGCACTTGCCTCGGTACCCGCGCAGGGCATGTCCTGCCGAAAAGGTCTCTTCTACGCTGACTTGAAACATTGCTCTCCAAAATGGCGCTACCCGCGTGTAGCGGATCTCCCTCGATCGTGGCCCTTAGGAGGGACTTGCCGACCGGGCCCCAAGCCGCTTGTGCATACCCTTCACGCCGAGAAACCGGGCGACATCGGCGAGTTCGTGCGTCACTCCGTATCGTGGCAGCGACTCCAGGAAAATTTTACCATAGGGCATGCGCTGGAGGCGCGTATCCAGCAGCGCCAGCACGCCGCGGTCCGTCTTCGTTCGAATCAAGCGCCCAAATCCTTGCTTCAGCGCCAGGACCGCCTGCGGCACCTGAAATTCCGCGAACGGGTTGCGGCCGTCTTCCTGAAGAGCGCGCACTCGCGCTGCGACGATCGGGTCGCTCGGAACCGCAAACGGCAGCCGGTCGACGATGACGCAAGATAGCTGCTCGCCGGGCACATCCACGCCCTGCCAGAAGCTCGCCGTCGCAAGCAACACCGCCCCCTCGGTGTTCTTGAATCGCTCCAGCAGCACGGAGCGTGGCGCCGTGCCCTGCAACAACAGCGGAAATGAGACGCGCGAACGCACCCGTTCGAACAAATCATTCATCTGCGAATAACTGGTGAACAGGCAAAACGCCCGGCCCTGGCTCAGCTCCAGCAATTGCACGATTTCATCCGCGGCCTTCGCCGGGAACCCCGCGTCGCGGACGTCCGGCATTTTGCGCGGCAGGTAGAGCAGCGCCTGCTTGGGAAAATCGAACTCCGGAGGCAGCGTGCGATCCTTCGCGTGATCGATTCCCAGCCGCTGGCGCATGAAGTCGAAGCGCCCTCCGACCGTGAGCGTCGCGGAGGTCAGAATCACCGTGTCGAATTTTTCGAAGAGCTGTTCCCGCAGAATCTGGCTGACGTCGATCGGCGTGGCCGTCAGGAATACGCCTTTATTCCTGCGCTCGTACCAGTAGACGAAATTCCGCTCGTTCGATTCGAACAGGAAGGCCAGCTCCTGGCGCAGCTCGAAGCTCCGCCGCGCGATGCGCGTCAGCTCTTCCGGCTTTGCCGTGAGCGCCGCAAATTCTGTCTCCATGCTTTTCAGCGACGCCGCCAGCGCATCGTAGGCTTCGCGGTTCTGCTCCAGAAACGCTCCGCGCTCGTTTCTCGGGAACGAGAACCGTCCGTCGCGCGCCGGAAACAATTCGAAAAAGCCGCGGCTGCGTTCCCTGATCCTTTGCGTCTTTCGCAGTAGCGAAGGCGTGCCAAGATGCAGCAAGCGCAGCGTCTGGTCGGCATCTCGGGCCAGCTCTTCGAACCGGAAATTCGAAATCTGCCGCCCGAAATAGTCGCTGGCCACGTCTTCCATCTCGTGCGCTTCGTCGAAAACCACCGCCGAGTATTCCGGCAGGATGCTGCCAAAATCGTCCTGCTTCAGCGCCAGGTCCGCGAAGAACAAATGATGATTTACGATGATCAGGTCGGCTTCCTGCGCACACTGGTGCATGCCCGTCACAAAACAGGGATTAAACGACGGGCAATTTTTTCCCGTACAGGTATCCCTTCTCGCGTCCAGCTTCCCCCAAAGCTCCGAATCATCCGGCAGGAACGTCAACTCCGCACGGTCGCCCGTCCCCGTCAATTTCGCCCAATCCTTGATCTGCCGGTAGGCATCCATCTCCTCCATGCCCCTTAGCGTCGCTTGGTCCTGCATCTGATTTAGCTTCGAGATGCACAGAAAATTCGCGCGCCCCTTCATCATGGCCACTTTCAGGTTCGGCGCGAAGTGTTTCTGCAGAAAAGGAATGTCCTTCTGGTAGAGCTGTTCTTGCAGCGACTTCGTCGCCGTGGAAATCACCACGCGCCGTCCGCTGCAAATCGCCGGCAGCAGGTACGCCAGCGTTTTCCCCGTGCCTGTGCCCGCCTCCACGATGGCGTGATGATGCTTCTCGAACGCATCGTGTACCAATTCCGCCATCTCCAGTTGTGCCGGCCGGTATTCGTAGTCGGAGCCGACTGCCGCACGGTCAAAGCCAGCCAGCATGCACTTTTCTAGGAATCCTCCCGGGCCAAACACCTCCTGCATCAAAGATTTCGCCGATTCCTTGGCGGCCGCAGCGGCGGCGCCATCCGGCCTGCTTCCGGCTGCCGTGGGCTCATCCTCGAAGGGCACATACCCGCCCTCGGCAGTCTTTGCCGCACTCTTGACCTTCGCTCCCACCGAATCGGCTGCCGAATTGGATGCACGCTTGGCCAGAAATCCGCCTTTTCTCTCACCGATCGAAACAGAGGGACCAGTTACGATAACATACCCTTTGCCTTCGCTTCGTCAGCGGCCCACCCTTGGCGGCTGGACCTTGTATCTCTTGATTCAGGGCCTTTCAGAACTGAGCAAGTTGCTTTTACAGTGCCCTCCCGCTCTCCGACTGCGTTACACTCGGCAACGGAGATTTTGAGCGTTTTCCTTTCCAGGGGGCGAGCGCAAACCAACTTGTCGTGGGGTGCCACATGAATCGCAGCAAATCTCTTTCGTATCTTCCTGTTCTCTTGCTCGCCGCCCTGTCCCTGACTGCCTGCAGCGGCCCCAAAACGGGCTGCACCCTCAACTGCGGCGGCGGTGGTGGAACAGCCACCGTGAGCTTGACTCTCGCCGCTGTCCCGTTCGTGCCTCCGCCTGGCACCTCCATTCTCTCTTTTGCTGTGACCATCAATGGAATCACGCTGGCACCGGCCAACGGCTCCCCCGTGAACATTCCCCTCAATGCCGCCACCTACGTCGTTGACCTGACGCGCCTTCAGAGCGACTCTGCATTCCTCGGACAAGTCCTCGCCAACGTTCCGGCTGGAACTTATAACAAAATCACAGTCAACGTAACGGGCGCTGTCGTTACCTACTGCACCGACCTCGGGGGAGTAGTCGGCTGCGACGCCGCTAGCGTCAACCAAGTTTCCCAGACCGCCGCGACCATGCCTTCTACCTCGTCCTTTTCAGCAACGCTGACTTCCGGCCAGAAAACCGGCTTTCAAATACAGTTCAGTTTCGCCAACGCCGTCACGATTAACTCGACTCAGCCACAGGTGGTTTCCAAGGTTGACCTCGGCGCCGCAAATGTCTTGACCGCCTCCGCGCTGCCGCCAACCTCCTCCAGCCTCGCCACCGGACAATTGGACTTCGTCGAAGACGTGACCGGCGTGGTCACCGCGGCCTCCGCATCCTCCGTGACGGTTAAAACTTCGAGTCGCGGTTCGATGACTGCGGCTCTAAACCAATCCACGTTTTTAGTTTCGAATTGCGTTACCACTAACGCCACTTGCGCCCCCGCCGTAGGACAGTTCGCCAGCATTGACACTAGTCTCAATGCCGATGGCACCTTCACAGCCCTTGAATACGATCCCATCGCCCCGACCAGTTCCGATTGGATTGAAGGCATCGTAAGCCTTACCCCAACGGTCCCCACGCAACTCCAGATCGTCACAAATGACATCTCTCTTGCTTCGACTGGCAGTCACATCGGCGCCAATCTCAACGTCGGTGACCCGGTGCAGATCACGCTCAGCGGCGTCCAACCTTTCGCCGTCGACAGCAAGGGCCTGCCGGTGGTAACCACAAGTTTCAAGGGTAGCAGTGACGCCACCACCATCATTCCCGGCCAAACCGTGGCCCTACATGTCACTGCCTTCACCGCGAAGAGCGGCACTGCCCTGGCCGTCGCAACCGTGGATACAGTCGTCCTTCGATTTACGCGCGTGACGGGGGCGAATGTATCAAGCGTGGCGAATCCCTTCTTCAATATCCAATCCTTGCCGCCGTTCTTCGCCCCTGCGGTCACTTACCAAGTCCAAATCAGCAACGCCACGCCGAGCACAAATTACGACGGCTCGCCGGATACGTCGACCCTGTCTGGCGCAAACGTCTCCATCCGCGCTCTTTATTTCGGCTCGAGCGTGTCGCCCGCGTTTAGCGCTGCCAAGGTTCGCAAGCACTAGCCGTCGGCCGTTTTGCAGTCACGCTTTCTCTTATCCCGCCTCCGCAAAAGGCAACGGGCTCACCGGCTTTGTCGGCGAGCGCGCTTTTTCTGCAAGTCGTTAGAGCGCTTCCGCAAGAAAGCACTTGATTTGGTTTTAACACTGCGGTACATTTAGAGACTGGTAAAACTGGGCTTGGAGTCGCTTTGCCCCGCCACCTCGAGTTTCACCGTTTCGCAGCAAACCATCCTGTAAGTCATTTCCCTACAATACTTTGGCCGACCCCCCTAGCCTATAAACCTTGTCGTATCATAATTTTTACGAAATCTTAGGGGGGGTCGCCGACGCGCGTTCCAACTCCCTAACGTCCTGTATTTGCCACACATCCGTAAAATGCATCCATAACTCCCTTATCTGTCACACATTCAAACACAGGCGGTTTTAATGCCTTTGTTTGCCACACATCCGAAGGGGGAGGAGTAAGAGGGTGTTTTGTTAGGCGGCCTATCCGGGGAAGATCAGGCGTCACACTTACCCCGATTCGGTCGGGAGGAGCCTCGCGGACGACCGAAGGTTCCGGCCTTGCCGGAAGTGCTCTCTCTTTAAACTTGAAACTGAAAACTAAAAACTGAAAACTCTTCTCACGCAGGCAGCGGCCCGCCCACCGTCGTATTCGGCGGCATCGGCGGCGAGTACGGTGCAGATGGAACGTTCGGCGCAATCACCGGCTGAAAGCGCCGGTAAACCACCAGGGAAATCGCGCCGATTCCCCAGAACGCCGCGCCATACTTAAACACCCAGCCCACGTGCGGGATGATCGTGAACAGCCGCACGATGACAACTCCCACGGCCATACGTCCGATCAATGGCCACAGTTCGCTCGTGCGCCCCATCAGCCATTGCCCAACAACTGCTCCGATGATCACCGCCCCGAAATATAAGGAGCCGTACCAAAGAAACAGGGTCGCCAGTCCGACAAACAATCCCACCACGGTAACGCAGGCAATGCACGCCGCAATCGGCAGCCCGAATCCGACCAGCACGCCGAGCCCCGCCGAGGCGCCGTAATTCTCCGCTGACTTCACTGCATCCGCCGAAAACTTCGGCATCAAGGCGAACAGCACCAGTCCGAACAAGATGTACGCCGCCGTCCAGATCACCTGCCAGATGTAGTAGTGCACGGAGCCATAGTCGTCGCGATGCTTCGGCTTTTCGTAATGAACCGGTGAAGCCAGCTTGGCCCCGGAGGAAACTTGCGGCCGATTGTCACTCATAAAGTCAATCGGGCCGCCGACACGCGCCGACGAATCGATAATCAGCTCCCCGCTCCGGATCTCCGATCCCTGAATATCGCCGGTGATAGTGACCTGCCCGCCCATGGCCAGTACATCCCGGCCCACGTGCCCATCAATGGTTTCATGTCCGGCAAATGAGGTGATGCTCCCTCCGATTTTGGTATCCCGGTCAATATTGATGTCGCCGCCGGCCACCATCACGTTGCGGCCGATCTTTCCTTTCAGCAACAGGTTTCCGGCGTAGCATCGAACACTTCCATCCACCTGGCCGGTAACACGCAAGTTTCCCGAAGACGAAAGCACGTCGCCCAGAACATGACCAGAAACTTCGATGTCACCGCCCGCCACCACCAAATCACCTTCAACGGTGCCTTCCACTCGGATTCGTCCTCCGGCGGCGTAGAGGTCGCCGTGGATCACCTCGTCTTTCGCGATCGTCAATCGTTCCTCGTGGCGAATCTCCGTCGCCGACGCCCCCTGCGGCATCGCCAGCACCGTGCACAGCCCCGCGAAGACCAGCGCCAGCGCCGAACCGCGCCGGATTCGCCGCCGGAAGAACATCGCCGCCAATCCCCCCAGCGTCACCATCGCCAGCACTTCGAGGAGCGTGATCATGGATTGCCATCCTTTCCAGATTTCGCCCTGAAAAATCAGCAGGCCCAGCAGGTTCGACCCACCGAATCCCGCTTGTTCCAGTTGCTGCTGCCAGGGCTGGATATATCCCGTATAGAGTGCGTAGGCTCCCGTCGCCGCCAGTCCGAAAGCCACTCCCCAAATCCATTGCATCGACTTACGCGCACGCTCCTGAAATTGCGCCAGCCGCGAGGGCAGCGGTTCGTCTTCTTCCAGCATCGCCCGCGTTAGCAGCCGCGATTCCCGTTCCATGGCGCGGAGCAGCGTGCGGCAGGTGTCGCATTCCTGTGTGTGCGCGGAAACTTCCAGCCCGCGCGCGCGATCCAGTTGCCGCTCGATATACAGCAGGAGCGTCATTTCGTCCAGATGCTTTATCTTCTCTTCCGGCGTGTTGCTCATGAAGCCCCTCCCGCCGCCAGCGCCGCGTTGCCTTCCAACGCTTGCCGCAGCTCGTGCCGGGCGCGCAGCAGCACCACGCCCACAAAGGCGCGGCGTACTCCCAGCGCATCCGCAATTTCGTCGTAGCTCATATCCGAGTAATAGCGCATCACCAGCGCCATCCGTGCTCGCCCGCCCAGTTTGTCCAGCGCCTTGCGCACTTCTGCGCTGGTGCGCTGCTCGATCAGCAGCTCCAGTTGACTGGGGTCCGGATGCTCCAGCGGCACGTTTTCCAAATCGTCCGTTTCCTTGTCTTGACGAATCCTGCGCCGCCGCAGCATATCCCAGCAGTGATTCGCCGCCACCTTGTAAAGCCAGGCGGAGAACGACCGCGCCGCGTCGTACTGCACCAGCTTGACCTTCAGTTTCATGAAAATTTCCATCGTGGCGTCTTCGGCATCTTCCCGCGTCGGCAAGGCACGCCTGCAGAACCGGAATATCGCGGGTGCGTAATCTCGGTAAAGCTCGCCCCAGGCCTCGGCGTCGCCCGCCCTGGCACGGGCAATCGCCTCCGTCGGTTCCCTTATTCCCGGCGCGTTCATCCGGCCTGGTCTCGGCGTTCCCATAGACTAGTACGCGGGGAGACCTGCAAATATTACACATTGCAAATCCCGTCCCGCTACCGCTCCAGCTCCTAAACTACTTGTATTCCAGCCTTTAGGCGTGCTTCTCAAAGTCCTGACACTGCGATCTATGCCTCCGCAGCCCGTTCCAGCAATATTGCTAGGGAGTCATAGCTCCCGAGTGATCCCGCTCGCTGCCCCGTGGCCCAGGCCCTCTTTTTCCTTAGCGAACACGAAGAGTCAGCGGCGGCTCTTCAGTGCTTAGGCGCGTAAAAATAGTAATCGGCCGAGTACGCGCTCCTCGACTCTTTGCCGTTCGCGGACTCTTCGCACGTATTTGCACTCGGTGGCAGGCCACCCCCGGTATGGATTCGCTGGATGCTCGTGACACGGCTTAGAATCCCTTCTCCCGAGTGACTGGCCGCCGCCAGCAGCAGCCACGGGATGGCCTCCGGCTTTGGCGCGTCCTGCTTGGCGATTACCTTACCTTTCACTTCGCTTCCGTCTGCGTGCTTCCAGCTGGGCCCAGCGGAATGATGCACAACCTTTTTCCCCGCCGAATCGGTGAGTTCCGCTTCTGGCGCCTTGAGCACCCAGCCAAACTTTTGATCTGCTCCGGCTTGGCAAACATAAATTTGCACTCCGGTTGCGTGTGCCAACAGAATCAATTCCTCACCTGCTGGCGCTTTCAAGCTTTCCGGGACTTCCGGCCGGGCTGGCCCTTGACCCTGCGCGGCAAGCAACATTCCGATCGCACCTGCCAACTGCATAAGCCTGTTCATCTTTACTCCCTCCGGCCTGTATACCATACCGCGCAATGGCTTTGCCCGTAAGCGGAGAGAGAGGTCCAACGCGGCGTGGTGCGAAACGTGAATGGAATCCGCAGGGTGGGTTAACTTGCGCCGATGCGATTGATTTCTTTTTGGATGGCCAGTTTGTCCAGACTGGAAAGAGGCTGACTGAGGAACAGGCTGATCCGTCGTTCGAGAATCAGGTAGGCATCACGAAAGGCGCACTCGACTTGATCGGGCGTGCCTTTAACTACCGCGGGATCGGGAACGCCCCAATGTGCGGTCATGGGCTGCCCGGGCCAGACGGGGCACGTCTCTTGCGCCGCGTTGTCGCAAACGGTGAAGACGAAATTCATCTGCGGCGCTCCGGGCTTTAGGAACTCCTCCCAACTCTTACTCCGCAAGATCTCGGTAGGCAGGCGTGCCAGTTCCACCAGCTTGAGCGCCTCCGGGCGCACAACTCCCGAAGGGTGGCTTCCAGCGCTGTAGGCTGTGAAAAGAGGTCTGCCCTTTACGTTAAGAATAGCTTCGGCCAGGATGGAACGTGCCGAATTCCCGGTGCACAGGAACAGAACGTTGTAGTGCGCTTGCATGCCCTTCATGCTCTAACCGAAAAGCCCGGATCTCTGCCTTCAGTGGCAACACGCCGGAGGGCAACAGGCTTCTGTCGTCTTCGCGGACTTTGACTTTGTCGCCCGCACGAAGGCGCTCATGAATTTGCCATCGACTTGCGGCGCCATCGCGTCCACATCGAGGCCCTTTTCGGAGAGAAATTCGCGCGCGTCCGCAACTCGGTAAATTCGTGTCGGCTCGATCTCCACCTGTTCGAATCCTGCGGATTCGAGCTTGTCGCGGTATTCACCTTCTTCAAGAGCTCCTGCCACGCAACCCACCCAGAGAAGTATGTTTTGCCGGATTTGTGCATCCATTTCGCCGCGCGTGACGACGTCGGAAACGGCCAGCCGCCCGCCCGGCCTGAGTACGCGAAAAGCCTCTCGCAATACGCGGTCTTTATCGGCGGAAAGGTTGATCACGCAATTCGAGATGATTACGTCGACTGAATTGTCAGGCAGCGGAATATGCTCGATCTCCCCTTTCAAAAATTCGACGTTGTCGGCTCCGGCCTTGCGCTTGTTCTCGTTCGCGAGGGCGAGCATTTCATCCGTCATATCCAGGCCGTACGCCTTGCCCGCCGGCCCAACGCGCTTGGCGGAAAGCAGGACGTCGATCCCGCCGCCGGAGCCCAGATCGAGCACAACCTCTCCAGGATTTAATTTGGCCAAGGCCGTCGGATTTCCGCAACCGAGCGAAGCTTCGAGCGCTTCTCCGGGAACTTGTTGCATCTGCGCGGCGTCGTAAAGATTGGAAGTGATCGGATCGCAGCTTGACCCGGTCGCGTCCGCCGTTCCGCAACAGCTCCCGCTCTTCCCTCTCAGCGCCGCCTGCCCGTATTTCTCCTTAACGATCTCCTTGATTTCTGCTCCGTCCATGACGTCCTCCCCGTGTCCTGCCACGCAAATCCTCTGAAATAGTTTCCCTATCTCTTTCCGCTCAGTGTTCTCCGTGAACTCTGCGTTGAGAAATCCCCCCAATCCAAGTCACCCTTGATCAACCTGGGGTCAGTTCCGATCCACCACGCTACCGGCAGACTTCCACAATATCCTGCGGCTTCAGCGCTTTGTTCCGCGTGCAGCACTCGGAATAAAGAAACTGCAGCAATTCCTGGAGCGCTTCCGTGTTTGCCGTGTAGCGCAAAAACGTGCTCTCACGCTGCACGTGCACGAGATCTTCATTCTTGAGCTTGTCCAGATGGTGGGAAAGAGTCGAATTTGGAATCTCCAACTCTCCCTGGATGTCTCCAACCACAAGTCCCTCGGGATGCGCCGACAAAAGCAATTGCATGATCCGCAGCCGCGGTTCCGTTCCCATCGCCGAGAACATATCCGCGTACTTCGCCACTCGTTCCGCGCGCTTCTTGGTTGCGCCGCCATCCATATTTCTATACTTGCGGAAATATGGATGCTTGTCAAGCCAGACTATTTTTCGCAGCCTTGCGCTTCGCCGTTCGCCTCCGAGGAAGAGTAGCGGTGTATAATCACATCATGGCCAAGCATGTGATGCACGTCTCGGAAACGGAAGCGGCGAGCGACTTCGCCTCGCTCATGGCCCGCGTTCGCGCAGGCGCCGAGGTAGTGATCGAGCACCACGCGCGGCCAATAGCGGTTCTTCGTCCTGCCGAGCCTCATGTACGGTTGCTTTCGGAATCCCTTCGTCTCGCACGTGAGCATGGCTCTACTGTGACGCTTGCTGCAGACTTCGGGCGCGATCTCGAAGAGATCATCAATAGCCACCGCGAACCGCTCAGCCCGCCCGCATGGGACTGATCCTCGACTCCAGCATCGTCATCGCCGCGGAACAAGGCGGAGATACTGTCGAACAGTTGATCGAGCGAGTCGTGAAGCTGGGAGGTGACCAGGACGCGGCGCTCTCCGCGGTGGGCCTGACTGAACTCATCCACGGCATCCACCGAGCGCAGACACCACAGATGCGTGCTCGCCGTGAATCCTTCCTACACGAACTGCTGGCGGACTTAACGGTGTATCCATACACGAAGGAGACCGCGATGCTGGCAGGTAAGATCGACGGGGAGCAGCAGAGTCAGGGCGTCGTAGTCCCGTTCGGAGACTTGCTCATCGGCGCGACCGCGCTGTCACTCGGCTTTTCGGTGCTACCAGCAAATCTTCGTCACTTCCAGAAAATACCCGGCCTCATGGTCGTGCAACTCTAGCGCTCATTGTGCGTCCGGCCCAGGAACTTATGGCAGTTCTGCCCCCATCTCTTGTGATCGTCGGCCGCCCCAATGTGGGCAAGTCCACGCTCTTCAATCGGTTGACTGGCACGCGCCGCTCCATCGTCACCAACGAGCCGGGCATCACCCGTGACCGGATTTACGGCAAAGCGGAGTGGCGCGGCCGGGCGCTGGAGGTCGTTGATACCGGCGGCATCGTCCCGGACGATAAAGCCCTGATCCCGCAGGAAATCCTGCGCCAGGCGCATGTGGCGATCAAGAAAGCGGCGTTGCTGGTTCTCGTTGTGGATAGCCAGGCGGGCCTCACGCCCCTCGACGAAGAATTGGCGCGGCTCCTGCGCACCACCGGCAAACCGTTTGTGATCGCCGTCAACAAAGTCGACGCCATGTCGCAGGAATCGAGCGCCGCCGTTTTCCATCGCATCGGCGTCCCTATCTTCCCGATCGCGGCCGAGCACGGCACCGGCGTCGACGATCTCCTCGATGCCGCGCTCGCGCAGGTCAGCGTCGTCGCATCCGTCGAGGAAGAAAAACAACCGGAGGTCATCGAAGTCGCCATCATCGGCAGACCCAACGTCGGCAAGTCCACGCTGCTGAACCGCTTGGTCGGCGAAGAACGCTCCATCGTCTCGCCCATTCCCGGGACCACCATGGACAACGTGGACACGGAAATCACGCGCGAGGGCCGCGACTATCGCTTCGTGGATACCGCCGGAATTCGCCGCAAGGGCAAAACCACGCTGGTCGCGGAAAAACTCAGCGTGGTTATGGCTCGCCGCGGCCTGGAGCGCTGCGATGTCGCTCTCCTCGTCGTCGATGGCGAACAAGGCGTGACCCAGGGCGACGCGCAAATCGCCAGCTATGCCGAAGAGTCCGGGCGCTCCGTCGTCATCGTCATCAACAAGTGGGATCTCGCTGTCGTTGCGGCGCGCGATGCCGCGTCACGCGATGCGGCCACCGCGAAAGGCAAATCCAAGCGCGCTCCCGGCGAACGGCACAAACCGGAAAATTTCGATTCCGGCCGGTTGATGGTCGACTACGAAAAAATGATTCGCGCAAAATTGAAATTCCTGAGTTACGCGCCGATTGTTTTTCTCTCGGCGAAATCCGGCGAGCGCGCCGAAAGACTCTATCCGCTCATCAATCAATGCTGGGAAGCGCGCCGCCGCCGCATCGCCACGCCGGCCCTCAACAATTGGCTCAAGGAAGAAGTCGACCTGCAACGCGGCACCACGCCGAAGGCCCGCCCGGTGCGCATCTACTACATCACGCAGGCGAAAATCGCGCCGCCCACGTTCCTCATCTTCACCAACCAGAAAGCGCCGCTGCACTTCAGCTATCAGCGCTTCCTCGAAAACGAGCTTCGCGCCAAGTACGATTTCCTCGGCACGCCCGTCCGCTTCATCCAGCGTCTTCGCAAGCGCGATACGAGATCATCCGGCGGCGACGCCGACCGTGACTAATGAATGCCTCCCTCTACATCAATCGCCCGCAAACTGCTACGATAGCGGCGTCCCCCTTCCGGCAGGAACGCAAGATGCCAAGCAACGGCACAGCAGCGCAAGTCGCCACGGAGAAAAAACTCTACCGCATCGGCGAAGTCAGCCGATTGGCGGATTTGAAACCGTTCGTCCTCCGCTATTGGGAAACCGAATTCCCCATGCTCGAACCGGTCAAGAGCTCCAGCGGCCATCGCCTCTACCGCCAAGACGACGTGGACATGGTCTTCCGCATCAAGCGTCTGCTCTACGACGAAGGATTCACCATCGCCGGAGCGCGGCGGCACCTCCGTGAGCACGATGGCCCCGCCGAAAACGATAGCCGAAGTGTCAATCCTGCAGCGGAAGGGGCGGGGCAGCTTCTGAGCCGCAAGATGCTGCTGGATCTGCGCGACACGCTTCGGGCTTTCTTGACGCTGCTCGAACGGCGGTGATAGCCTGTAGATGCTGATTCCCTCACCCGATTCGGCCTTCTGATTTCCTTGGCCTGTCGCGGTCAGCTTACCGGTCGGGACGTAGCGCAGCCTGGTAGCGCGCACGCTTGGGGTGCGTGAGGTCGCTGGTTCAAATCCAGTCGTCCCGACCATTTCTTCTTCGGACACCGAACAGCTGCCTCTCACTGCCACAGGCGGTAAACCGCGTACTCTGATTATTTCGAGAAAGCAAAGCATCGAAAAACGCTCGCACATGCCGCACATTCTTCTGACCAACGACGACGGATATCAAGCGGAAGGCCTGCGCGCGCTGGCAGCGGCGCTGGACGGATTTGCAACAGTGAGCATCGTTGCACCGAGCCGGGAACAGAGTGGTGCGGCGCAGTCGCTGACGCTGCGGCAGCCGATCGTTTGCAATCAAATCGCGGAGCGGGAATGGGCCATCGACGGGACGCCGGCGGACTGCGTGATCGTGGCATTGCACAAGCTTTTGCCGGAAAAGCCGGACATGGTGATTTCCGGAATCAACCACGGGGCGAATCTCGGGGAAAATGTCTATTACTCGGGTACCGTGGGCGCGGCACGTGAAGGCGCGCTGCATCACATTCCATCCGTAGCAATGTCGCTGTGCTCGAAAAAAACGCAAGTGAAATTTGAAAACTCCGCGCGGGTGGCGCGGGCCGCCGCGGAATTGATTTTGAAAGAAGGATTGCCGGATCAAGTCTTGCTCAACGTGAATGTGCCGGAGCCGTGGAACGGCGGCGTGAAATTCACGCGGCAATCGCAAAAGATCACGCGCAATCAGCTCAGCGAAGGAACAGATCCGCGCGGGCGCAGTTATTTTTGGCTGTACGAGCAGAAACTCGACAAGAACGTGGAGCCCGACACGGATTACGCGGCGATTTTTTCCGGCGCCGTTTCCATCACGCCATTGCACCTCGATCCCACACATTCAAAATCGCTCAATCATCTCTCGCACTGGGCCGCGCCCATCGCGGCCGCAATTGTTCGTTGAGCGGCTTCGCGGCGATGCTGATGCCCGGATTCGCAAAATAGCGAACGGATCGTAGTGGCGCAGCATGCTGCGCCACTACGAAGAAGGACGCGCCTTGCTAATTGGTCTTGATTGCGGCCGGAGCGATGAGCGGGACGTTGTTTTTTTGCATGGTGTCGTTGAACGCGGGAACATCTTTCGCAAGGACGTCGCGCCACTTTGCTAGCTGCGTTTCAAGCTGCTGATCGAGTTCGGCGTAAACCCCGAGTTCGGCTTCGGTGGGCTGGGCGTCGGCGCTATCCACCGCATTTTGCAAGTAGCCGAGTTTGCTGTTGAGCTTTGTGGGGTAGTTGAGTTCGTCTTCGCTGGCCTTCGAATTTACCTGGATGAGTTCTTCTTCGATCGCGCTGATTTTCTTGCGGAGGTCGGTGGAAGCCGTGACAATCGGCTTTGCCGGCTCGTTTGCACCGAGGCGCTTTTCGAGCGATTGCAACTGGCCGCGGAGGTCGCGGATCGCCAGGATGGTTTTGTTCATTTCGTCCTGGCGGTCGCGCATTTTGAGCATCAGATCGAACTGCTTGCGCAGGTCCTCGGCGGAGGTTTTTACGCGAGGATCCAACGCAACTTCGAGAGGAGCGGTGAAATTCTTCGCTCCGACGGTCAAGCGCACTTGATAGTTGCCGGGAAGAACGAGCGGGCCGGACGGGTCGCCTTCGTCATAGATAGCGGCGGGAATCTTTTTGGGAGATTCGTACCGCAAATCCCAGGTGAATTGATTCAATCCAGCTTTCGCGGGGATGTGCTCCTCTGCTTCGTCTTTTTCCCACTCGTCGGAGCCGCCGTCTTTTTTCTTTTCTTCGCTGCTGAACGCTCGGATGACTTTGCCCTGGGCGTCCAGTAACTCCAGCTTGACGGGCTCTTTGGGCTCTTCTTTCAAGTAGTAATAGAGCGCCGCACCGTCGGGCGGATTTTCTCCGATGGCGTAGCGGCGGCGTTTGGTGTGCCCCATGCGCGTGCGAATTGCGGCACGAGACGCGAACAGGTGCGTTTCTTCGCCGGCGATCGAGGCGTTCGCCTGGCGCAGCGGGCTGATGTCATCGAGCACCCAGAACGCGCGGCCATGGGTGGCAACGACCAGATCGTCACCGTGGATGATGAGGTCGTGGACCGGAGTGGTCGGCAGATTGAGCTGCAGCGTTTGCCAGTGCCTACCTTCATCAAAAGAAACCCACGCGCCCGTTTCCGTGCCGGCGTAGAGCAGTCCCTTGCGCTTGGGATCTTCGCGAACGGCGTGAACGTAGGAGCCGTCGGGGAAGCCGGCGATGATCGCTGACCAGGTCTTGCCGAAGTCGGTGGTCTTGAAAATGTATGGCTTGAAATCATCGAGCTTGTGGGCGTCGATGGCGGCGTAGGCAGTGCCGGCTTCGAACGGTGACGGCTCGATCAGGCTGATCATGGCCCATTCGGGAAAACCTTTCGGAGTGACGTTGGTCCAATTTTTTCCATCGTCACGCGTGAGTTGGATCAGGCCATCGTCGGTGCCAACCCAGATCAAACCTTTTTGTTTCGGAGATTCCGCGACGGTAAAGATCAAGTCGTAGAATTCGATGCTGGCCTGGTCTTTGGTGATGGGGCCGCCGGAATCCTGCTGCTTCGTTTTGTCGTTGCGCGTGAGGTCCGGGCTAATCGTTTCCCAGGAATGGCCGTCATCTTTCGAACGGAAAAGGTATTGCGAAGAGTGATAGAGAATGTTGGGATCGTGCGGAGAAAATACGATAGGCATGGTCCAGGTGTAGCGGTATTTCTGAACGGAGGCGTTGTAGCCGTCGGGATCGAGCGGCCACTGCTGGATGTTTTGCACCTGGTTGGTGCGGCGGTCAAGGCGCGAGATGTAGCCGAAGTAGGAGCCGGCGTAAACGACGTGTGAATCGCGCGGGTCGACAGCGACGTAGCCGCTCTCGCCTCCGCCCACGGCATCCCAGTCGGCACGGTCAATGTAGCCGCGATCGCTGGCGGTGGCGATGCCGACGGAGGAGTTGTCCTGCTGCGTGCCGTAGACGCGGTATGGGAAATCGTTGTCTGCGGTCACGTGGTAGAACTGCGCGGTCGGCTGATTCCCTTGGGTGGACCAATTTTTGCCGCCGTCGATGGAAATGGTGGCGCCGCCGTCATTGCCGTTGATGATGCGATTGGGATTGTTGGGATCAATCCACAAGCCGTGATGGTCGCCGTGGGGCGCGTTGAGTCGTTCGAATGCCTTGCCGCCGTCGCTCGAACGGAACAGGCCGGTGTTGGCGATGTAGACCTTGCTCGAATCCTTGGGGTCGGCCCAAACGTGGGTGAAATACCAAGCGCGCTGGCGAAAACGGTGATCGTCATTGATCAGGGTCCAGTTGGTGCCACCGTCATCGCTGCGGTAGAGACCGCCTTTCTTCGCTTCGATCAGCGCGTAAACGACATTCGAATCGGCGCCGGAGACGGCCACGCCAATGCGGCCGAGCGGGCCCTCGGGCATGCCGTTGCCTTCGACGCGCTTCCAGGTGGCGCCGTCGTCGTTCGAACGGTAGAGGCCGTCCTTGCCGCCGCCACTGTTGAGCGTCCAAGGCGTGCGGTAGCCTTCCCACATCGCGGCGAAGAGGACGTGAGGATTCTGCGGATCGAAGACGATGTCGATGCCGCCGGTGCGGTCGTCGAGGTAGAGAGCCTTCTCCCAGGTCTTGCCTCCATCGCGGGTGCGGAAAATGCCGCGCTCGGTGTTCGTGCCGTAGGCATGGCCGAGAGCGGCGACAAAGGCGACATCGGGATTGCTGGGATGGACGATAACCTTGCCGATGTGGCGTGTGTCCTTCAGTCCAACGTAGTTCCAGGTTTTGCCGCCGTCGTTCGAACGATAGACGCCATCGCCGAAGGAGATGTTGCCACGAATGCAGGCTTCGCCGGTGCCCACATAAATTACATTGGGATCGGAGTTGGAGACGGCGATGCTGCCGATCGAGGAGGTGGTCTGCTTATCGAAGAGCGGATCCCAGGAAACGCCGCCGTCCGTGGTTTTCCAAACGCCGCCGGCAACCGCGCCAAAATAGTAAGTGTTCGGCTGGCTTGGAACACCAGTCACGGCTAGAGCCCGGCCGCCACGGAAGGGGCCGATGAGGCGCCATTTCATTCCGCCGTAGGTCTTGGGATCAAGCGTATTGGCGACCGCGGGGTGGTCTTTTGGACTGGCGACAGCAGAGCGGTCGGATTGTTGCGCATGGAGGACGAGCGTAGTCAGGCATAGGAAAACAAAAGCACAGATCGAGGAAAGAACGGGCCGGCGAGAAACGGTCACACACACCTCCGGGGAGAATGGCACAAAACGAAGAATGCTATCGCTACAGGCGGTTTGACGGAAGCGTTTTTAGTTGGGGTACAGGTTGCGATAGGATGCTGCAGCGGTGAGCAGCCAGAAAACATACGACGTCGCGGTGATCGGAGCGGGCGTCTTTGGCGCGTGGACGGCATGGCATCTCGCCAAGCGGGGCCAGCGCGTGGCGTTGATCGATGCCCATGGGCCAGCGCATTCGCGGGCCAGTTCCGGCGGCGAAACGCGCATCATTCGAATGGGCTATGGCGCGGATGAGCTGTACACGCGGTGGTCGCAGCGTTCGCTGGCGCAGTGGAAGGAGTTTTTTGCGGCTACGCGACAGGCACTTTTTCTCGAAACCGGAGTGCTTTGGATGGCCGGTGCCGAGGAAGCGCGGTTGCGGCAGACGAGCGCAACTTTGAAGCGATGCGGCGTGACTTTCGAAGAGTTGGACCGCGAGGCGCTCGGGAAGCGCTATGCGCAAATCGGGTTCGATGGCGTCAAGCGCGGGCTCTTTGAACCAAAGAGCGGCGTTCTGATGGCGCGGCGCGGGGTGGCAGCCGTGGTCGAAGACGCGGTTCGACTTGGCGCCGAGTATCGCTGCGCACAGGTTCTCCGGCCAACGGGATCCGGCCGCGTACGCGAGGTGGCAATAAGTGATGGCGGGCACATTGCCGCGGGGCAATTCGTTTTTGCTTGCGGACCCTGGCTTGGCAAATTTTTCCCGGATGTTCTCGGAGAGCGGATCTTTCCTTCACGGCAGGAAGTGTTCTTCTTCGGTGTTCCGGCAGGCGATATGCGATTTGCGTCTCCGGCGCTGCCGACGTGGCTGTTTCAGGAAGACCTGGTTTATGGAATGCCGGACATCGAGGGACGGGGATTGAAGATTGCGTTTGACGAGCATGGCGAGCGAGTTGATCCGGACACGCAATCGAGGATGGTGTCTCCCGCGATGACGGAGATGGTTCGAAAATATATAGCACGGCGCTTCCCGGCCTTGCGCGACGCGCCGATTGTGGAAACGCGCGTGTGCCAGTACGAAAACACTTCGAACGGGGATTTTCTGATCGACCGGCATCCGGAAATGGAAAATGTGTGGTTTGCGGGCGGGGGCTCGGGGCATGGGTTCAAGCACGGCCCGGCGATCGGGGAATATGTTACGGGCCAACTGCTCGGCGGCACCGCAGCCGAGGCTCGATTTTCGCTGGCAACAAAGGATACCATCCAGAAACGCGCGGTATACTGATGGTGGCCGGCCGAAGCCCGACCACCTGTTGAAACTTCCGTGGGCGCCATGCGT
>QHZB01000427.1 GCA_003224525.1 Acidobacteriota bacterium
GCCCATGGCGGATGGCGCCGGCCGTCTCGAACAGCTTTAGCAATTCTTCGCGTTTCAGCATGCGCTCCAGCTAACCGCTGGCAACTCCTAGGCGTCGAAATGTCAGCAGCCTAGCCGCCGCCCTGTGCGTTGTCAAGGAAGAGGGCCCCTGCTAGACTGCTTTCTTCGCGCGGTCGGCGCGGCGCAGCCCTCCGGATAGAAAGTGGACCGTGCCCGGCGGGTGGCCGCGAAACTGTCAGATTTCAGTCGTGACCTCAAAACGGTCAACTTCTTGAAACAAATTCCATTCTGCGAACGTTTTACAGAGTTGAGTACATATAAATTGAGCCCCTTGGGGGATGAATCTTGAGGGTAAGGAGCACTATGAAGACGCTGTCTGCTCGACCGCTGTTGGCCGCCATACTGGCCGTAACGCTCGTGGGAGGGCCCATTTCCCCGGCCTTCGGGCAGGAAGCGCCGCAAACTCCTCAAGCAGCGCCCGCCAAGACGGCCGCGCCGATCGTGCCGGTCGCTCTCGGCTCGGCGAAGCACAACTATACCCGTGGGCCCAAGTTTTTTCCGAATCTCCTCACTCCCTACAGTCCGATCAGTATCGAAGCGGCCGGCCTCACCAATTCGCCCCGTATCGACCAGCTCATCCATGACGGAAAGCTGGAGTTGAGCATGCAAGAAGCAGTGGAGTTGGCGCTGGAAAACAGCATGGATATCGTGGTGCAACGCTATAACCCTTGGTTTGCGGACACGAGCATCCTGAAGGCCAATGCCGGAGGTTTTGGCTTCACCACTCCCGGCGCGGTGTTTGGAGGTTCGAGCGCGAACAATCCGCTGCTCAATTACGATCCGGTGATCACCACGACCCTGAGCATCGACGACCGCAACGTGCCGGTCAACAACCCTCTCACTTCCGGTACGGGCACGGGGCTTTCCTCGCTCGCCAGACTGACCTTGCACACTTCCACTTTCAACACACAGTATGCCCAGGGTTTTCACACCGGAACGACCTTCTATTCCTTCTGGGACAACACGCGCACTTCCTCCACGTCGGCCGCCAACTTGTTCAACCCTTCCGTGCAATCTTCGATATTCGTCGGGTTCCAGCAACAGTTGCTCAACGGATTCGGGCGTTCCGTCAACACGCGAAACATCCGTATCGCCAAGAACAACCGCAAAATCGCGGACTGGGCCTTCACCCAGCAGGCCATCACTACCGTGACCAATACGATCACCGCTTACTGGGAATTGGTCTTCGCCAGGGAAAACGTAAGAGTCCAGGAGCAGGCCGTGACCGTGGCGCAAAAGCTCTACAACGACAACAAGAAGCAGTTGGAAATCGGCACGATGGCTCCGCTCGACGTGACCCGCGCCGAATCCGAACTCGCTACTGACCGCCAGAACTTGATCGTGGCGCAGACCGTGCACCTGCAAAACCAGCAAATCCTGAAGAACGCCATCAGCAAGAATCCGCTCGCTCCCAATCTCATCAACGTCGAGATTATTCCGACGGAACTACCGTCCCGGCCGGAAGCTATCGAAGCCCCCTCGTTTGAAGAAGCCGCGAAGGAAGCATTTACGAAGAGGCCGGAATTGCAGGAAGAAGCGCTCAACCTCTCGAACGGAGAGATCGAGCTTAAAGCCACACGCAACGCGCTGCTCCCGACGGCCACGCTTTCGGCGCAATACGGATCGGTTGGACTTGCCGGCAACCAGCCGATTTTGGGGACTCCCACTACCATATCGACCGGCATCCCGATTGTCGACAGCGCTGGCAATCCGGTCGCTCCAAATGAGTTCCTGGGTACGCAAAAGACTCCGGTGATCGGGATCTCCAAGGCCGGCTTCGGCGACGCCATGAGCTCGGTTTTTCACAATAATTTCCCCGACTACCAAGTATCGTTGAACGTGCAGATTCCCATCCGCAATCGCTCCGCTCAAGCGGACAATCAGCGCGCTATTCTTTTCCATCATCAACTCGAAGCGCAGTTGCAGCTGCTGAAAAACTCTGCCCTGCTCGACGTCCGCAATACCTACATCGCGCTCACTCAGGACCGCGCCCAGGTCGATGCCGCCAGCAAGGCGCGCGAACTGCAGCAGCAGACGTTTGATGCGGAGCAGAAAAAGTATCAGCTCGGCGCATCGACCGTATACCTCGTGATTCAGACGCAACGCGACCTAATCAACGCCCAGGGCACGGAGCTGCGCGCGTTGGCGAACCTCGTCGAAGCCAAAGCAAATTACGAGCGCGCCGTCGGACGTACGCTGGAAGTCAATCGCGTCACCATCGCCGATGCCAAGACCGGCGAAGCCGAGCGCGAAACGCTCATTCCCGGCACGCTGCACGGCCAAGTGGTCGGTACGGAGAAACTCTCCTTCAACGCCGGCCAAAAGTAATCTCAGTAAGAAAATGTTGTGCTCGGCCCGGGACTTCCCTGGCCGAGTTTCCTTTTGCCCGGACCCACATTGGCCTCCCCTTCGAATCCGGGCAGCCCCGTCACCCCGCGATGCAAGCTTGACAAGCAAGCGGCACGGGCATACGGTTTCTCGCACGGCCAATCTTTTCTTCTCGGAAGTTCCCCATGAACTGCGAAATCATGCTTCAGGAGGAGAAGCTATGAGCGAAACTGTGAATTACAAGTACGGATTCTTTACCACGCTTTTGATTTCCGGAGTACTCGTCTTGGGATCGCGGAGCGCTCCGCCACAGGAAAAGCCGCGCACCCCCGCCGACGGCCACGATATTCATGTCCTGGCTCCCCACAAGATGGATGGCAAAGTGATGGGACCCTACCATCACTACTGCAAACCGGTATCGAGTGACGTGCTCGAATGCCTGATTTACGAATCCACCGAACCCAATGCCTTGCTCAAACAGGTCGAATACTTCGTTGCCAAAAATGTTTCGCGTTCGAACGTTTCCCTTGAGAACTGGAACAAGTTTTATCATGACCACGCGGTCGAGATTGCCACTGGGCGCGTTCAGGTCCTCGACCGGTCGCCCGAGGAGGCCAAGAAGATCGCGGAGGCTGCGGCTCAAACCGACGGCATCATTTTTCACCTCTGGTTGCCCGACGATGGGAAGGCCCCAAACGGAACCGTGGGACATCCGCAGTCCGTGGGCCACAAAGAATTGACCGCCAAGGAATACACCGCCAAGTGACAATAATCGCGCGGACAGGGCCGGTCCAGGTGCGAGACCTGGACCGGCTTTTTCGTTTCCATACTTTCTCGTTAGGTCGTGAACTGATGTTCTCTTGCCTGCGGTGCGGCCAGACTACTCTTGCCCCTCAGGTACCTTTCGAATAGCATTAATCTTTGCGGTCTTTCGAACAGATAATTGAATTCTTCCCGGGAGCAATGAGTATGAGCGAACGATCCAAGGGAACCACGCAAGCCGCGCCCCCGGCGGAAACATCTTCACTAGATCGAGCGCCCTCCGCCAAAGAACAAGCCTGGGAGAAAAACACGCTTCAGCCGGCTCTGGAAAAAAGCCCCGAGCGCCAGGCCGAATTCACCACCATTTCCGGGCATCCCATTCGCAGGCTGTACACGAAAGCAGATCTGCCGAATTGGGATCCTGCTCGCGACCTCGGCTTCCCTGGCGAGCCTCCGTATACGCGCGGTATTCATTCCACGATGCATCGCAGCCGGCTTTGGACCATGCGCCAGTTCGCGGGCTTCGGAACGGCCGAGGACACCAACCAGCGCTTCCGCTATCTCCTCGCGCAGGGCCAGACTGGCCTGTCCACGGCCTTCGACTTGCCCACTCTGATGGGCTACGACTCCGATCACGCGCTCTCCGAAGGAGAAGTGGGCAAGTGCGGCGTGGCCATCAGTTCGCTCGCGGACATGGAAGTGCTCTTCGACAAGATTCCGCTGGCGAATGTCACGACCTCCATGACCATCAATTCACCCGCCGCGATCATTTGGGCGATGTACCTGGCCGTCGCCGAAAAGCAGGGCGCGGATTGGAAGCAACTTTCCGGCACGCTCCAGAACGACATCTTGAAGGAATACATCGCGCAAAAGGAATACATCTATCCGCCGGAACCTTCGATGCGGCTGGTGATCGACACGTTCGAATTCGGCGTCAAGAACACACCGAAATTCAATCCCATTTCGATCAGCGGCTATCACATCCGCGAGGCCGGCTCGACGGCCATCCAAGAATTGGCCTTCACTCTGCGCGATGGCATGGAGTACGTCGAATGGGGAATGCGCCGAGGACTGGACGTGGATCAATTTGTGCCGCAGCTTTCCTTTTTCTTCAACGCGCACAATGATTTCTTCGAGGAAATCGCCAAGTATCGCGCAGCCCGCCGCATCTGGCACAAAGCCATGGTGGAGCGCTACAAATCAAAAAATCCGCGCTCCTGGGCGCTACGCTTTCATACGCAGACCGCCGGCTGCTCCTTGACCGCACAACAACCCTACAACAATGTTGTCCGCACCGCGATTCAAGCCCTCGCCGCGGTGCTCGGCGGAACGCAGTCTCTGCACACCAATTCGCTGGATGAAGCCTGGGCGCTGCCGACGGAGTTCGCGGCGACCATCGCGCTGCGCACACAGCAGATCATCGCTCACGAAACCGGTGTCACCAACACGGTCGACCCGCTCGGCGGTTCCTACTTCGTCGAAACTCTCACCAACGAAGTCGAGCATGGCGCGTGGGAATACGTCGAGAGAATCGACACCATGGGCGGCATGGTCGCGGCCATCGAGCGCAGTTATCCCCAGCGCGAAATCGCCGAAGCCTCCTACCGCTACCAGGTGGCTGTCGATAAAAAAGAAAAAATCATAGTCGGCGTGAATGATTTCGCATCCGAAGAGAAGCCCCTGGACGTCCTGCAAATTGACGAGACGGTGGCCCACCGCCAGGCCGAGCGGTTGAGCAAGCTCCGCGCCGATCGCTCCAAGGCCGAGGTCGATCGCCGCCTCAACTTCCTCCGCGCCGCGGCCAAGGGAAAAGACAACCTCATGCCGTTCATCTACGATGCCGTGAGATCCTACGCCACCCTCGGCGAAATCTGCGACGCCCTCCGCGACGTCTTCGGCACCTACGAAGAAGTCGCTATCACTTAACTCTTCTCTGTGCTCTCTAATGACCTCTGTGTTGAATTCACCCGCCCCATGATTGGCAACGAAATCACCCACGAGAGCATCGGCGCCGCCATAGAAGTCTACAAACTACTTGGACCCGGCCTGCTGGAATCCGCCTATGAAGCATGCCTGTGCCATGAATTCGCGATTCGCAAAATAGGCTTTCAAAAACAAAAACCGCTGCCACTCGTATGCAAAGAAATAAAGCTCGATTGTGGTTTTAGGCTAGATTTGCTTGTGGAGAAGCGGATTGTGGCAGAACTCAAGTCGGTCGACGCACTCGCACCGATCCATGAAGCCATCATGCTTATATATCTTGGGCTGTCGGGTCACAAGCTCGGCCTGCTGATCAATTTCAACGTTTCAGTCCTTAAAGATGGCGTCCGCCGATTTATGATGTAGCAGTGAAGGGCGAGTTTTTTCAATACAGGGGGCACGGAGTACACTGAGAAGAGGCAGCTAAATGCCGGAGAAGAAAAT
>QHZB01000065.1 GCA_003224525.1 Acidobacteriota bacterium
ATGGTCTCCTCCTCAATTCAGTTTGCTTTTGGCCCACTCGACGCGTTGTCGCACCGTGGGATTCAGATTCGGGGCTTGCTGCAGGGCCTGGAGCCGCTCCGCAGCATCGGGATCCCTCCATTCGAGCAAAAGATCGATCAGGGCTACCTGCACCAGGGGCGATTGCTGCTGCTGGAGAGAATCCAAGACTGCCTTGTGAATCTGGGGCTGCCGCCCGTGGCGGCCGAGAGCATCGAGAGCCGCCAAGCGCACATCCACGCTCGCGTCGTAGCGCAGCGTGTGAAGGAGAGCGGAAAGCACCTGCGGATCAAGTTGCTGGTCGCGCGTGCTCCAAGTTACGCCCTCGAGCCGCGCACTGGCCGATTGCTGCTGCAGCATCGAAAGCACGACCAATTGCTTCATGCTGGTGAGTTCAGATTGCATGGCAACAAAGTCTGGGGAAGGAGGCTTAGGACCCGCCAGGTGTAGGCCAGTGAAAACGCCGATCGCGAGCAGCGCCATGCCCCACGCCATCGTCCCCACGGGCGAGCGCAGCCAATGAAACACGTTCCAGTTCCAGGCTGAAGCTCGCTTTCTCCATTCCGAGCCGCCCTCGGGCTGATTCGAACGACCCGCCTGGTACGCCTGCAGCATGGCCTCAAAACGCGCGCGAGACGCAGGGCCTGGCTGTTCGACGGGCAGAAGCGAGAGTTTCCTCCAAATGACCACTTCTTCGGAACAGTCCGCGCACTGTCCGAGGTGGGCTTCGACGTTGTGGTGCTGCTCGGCGCTTAAGCGCCTTTGCAGGTAGTCCGGCAAGAGTTCCGCGATGTGTTCACACTTCATGGCGACCTCCTCGGGGAGGAATGTTCTCTGCAGCTGCCGCTTCGGCTTTCTTCAGCATCGTGCCGCGTGCGAGTTGATGAAAAGCCTTGCGCAAATCCTGCAGGGCACGGTGGATGCGCGTTCTGACGGTGTTGAGTTCGCAGCCGAGAAGAGCGGCAATTTCCTCATACTTCAGTTCTTGAAAGCGGCAGAGAAGCAGGATTTCTCTTTTTTCCTCCGGCAACTGCTGGAGCGCGCGTTGCAACAGTTCGACTTCCTGCTGCTGCTGCGCGGAATCCGTGGGAAGAACAGGGGGCAGCATTTCCGGCTCGAGAGCGGTCTGAGGAGGAAACTTGCGAAAGTGATCGATGCGCGCGTTCCGCGCAATCTGGTAGACCCAAGCGCGGAAAGGGGTGCCAGGGCTGTAGCTCTGGCGGTATTTCAGGATACGGAGGAATACTTCCTGGACAAGGTCTTCGCTCAGCGTGCGGTCGCCCGTCAACTTAGAATAGAAATTGAAGAGCGGCGTTTGGTAGCGATCAAACAACAAGCCTAGCGTTTCGCCCGCGCCATCGCGCACTTGGAGCATCAGATCCTCGTCGGTAGCCAAAGTCATCGCCGAATTATGGTCTAAACGGCTGTAGTTGCCCTTACAAAGAGTGAATACTGCGGATAGTGGAAAAGGTTCCCGCGCACTGGCCGGCTCGAAGACAAGGGCTAGGCAGGGCTCTCCCACTGAGCTACCCGCCTACGCGGTGTAACGGTTTCTACCGGGGAATTTGCAGGCGTTTCAAATTGACGGTATCCGCGTGACGGTCATCTTGTAAGTTCGTAATATGATTATGACTAACGATCTCGTTGAAACCTTCTTTAAATGCCCCACCAAATGCTTCCTTCGGTCATGCGGAGAAGTTGGGACGGGAAACGCTTATGCCGACTGGGTTCGAACTAAAAACGACATCTTCCGCATCGAAGGGACCAAACGCTTGGTGACAGAGGTCGCGCCCGATAAATGTGCCATCGGCGCACAGGCTATGGGGAGCCCTAAGCCGGCTCAAATGGCACTTGGGCATAGATTTGCTGTACAGAGTCAGAACTTGCAATGTTCCTGTCACGCAGTGCAACAAATTCCCGCGGCCGGCCGAGGTCGAACCGCACAGTTTGTCCCGATTCGATTCGTATTCAGAAACAAGCTCAACCGGGACGACAAGCTTCTAGTGGCATTTGATGCGCGAGTATTGTCGGAAGTGCTTAGGCGAGAGGTCGGCTTCGGCAAGATTGTGCACGGGGAGAACTATGCGACCCGGAAAGTGAAGACCTCGGCTCTGGTGGGTAAGGTACGCAAGTTGACCGACAAAATTGGTACGTTGCTTGCCAGTCCCTCACCTCCCGACCTAGGCGGACCTGGGCCGGACTTGCCCACCTGCGGTGACGTGTGTAATGATTCGGCCCAAGGCGCTATGTCAAAGATCTATGTCATGAAGGTTGAGGATACCTACCGGGTGGCCGGAACGCGCATCTCGCTCGACTCGCTGGTATATCTCTACCGTGAGGGGATCTCCCCCGAGGGCATGGTGGAAAGCTACCCGACGTTGACGCTGGAGCAAGTGCATGGCGCACTCGCCTATTATTTGGCCAATCAGAAAGAGATCGACCACACCTGGCGCGGGCGGACGCAGTCGCCGAGCGCCAGCATCAAGAGTCACGGCGAAGTAACGCAGAACTGATCGCGAAACTGCGGCGGATGCGCCATGCGAATCAAATTCCAGGCTGACGCCGACGCCGATTTGGACGGGCGCATTCTCCGCGGTTTGCGGCGGGTTGCGCCCGAAGTTCCAAAGGGTCAATGAAATTTTGCGTGGAACTGTGGCGCCATTACAGCATCCCATGTGCGTAAATCCCCTTGACAGAGGCAAAACACGGTACTTAAATCGGTTCAAAGGGGGTGGGAGATGTGCCTCTTTCGTAGTCCCTTTCTGTCCGCCGGACATACCCCGAATCTTGCCCCGCCACCCCGGGGTGCGAAGTCATCGTCGGAACCCCAGACGGTGCCGTGGATTAATGACAATTCGATTATGCAAAGGAGACTGCCATGATCCTCTTTAAACCATGCGCAAAGTGCCTGAGCAGAGTCTCGCGTGTAGCGCTGTTCGTTGTGCTGCTGCTCTTGCCCGCGGCTTTGTTGGCTCAGGGCTACTTTGGAACGGTGAGTGGGGAATTGACTGACCCGAGCAGCGCGGTCATTCAAGGGGCAAAAGTCACTCTGACTGACCAGGAAAAGGGGTTCACATTTACCGCTCCTTCAGACAGCGCCGGGCACTATCTGTTCGCTGCTGTTCCACCGGGGCTCTACACGGTGACCGTGGAAATGCAGGGGTTCCAGAAGGCGGTGCGCACCAATGTCAAGGTGAACGTCAGCGAGAACGCCTCCGCGAACCTGCAACTGAAGGTGGCCACCGCAACGCAGTCCATCCAGGTAGAGGCCCAAACGCAAACTCTCTCGACCGAGGACGCGGTAACAGGGCAAGTGGTCAACCGGCGATTCATTAACGACCTGCCGCTGGTGGACCGCAACGTTGTCGTGCTGACTTCGTTAGCGCCGGGCGTCAC
This sequence comes from Acidobacteriota bacterium, assembly GCA_003224525.1. GTDB lineage: Bacteria > Acidobacteriota > Terriglobia > Acidiferrales > UBA7541 > Acidiferrum. Next base: position 3,415 of record QHZB01000065.1, read on the forward strand.
CGAGATGGACGATCAGTGCGACGTCACCTGCACCGGCACGAACTTCGTCTCCAACGGCAGCCGCGGATCCACGGCCGACATTCTGACCGATGGCGCTTCGGTCACGAACTCCGAACCCAATGGGGGAATCACGTCGGCCACCTATATTCCATCGCCGGAAGCGGTGGAGGAGTTCAAGGTGCAGCAGACGAACTTCAGCGCCGAATATGGCTTCTCCGGGGGGTCTGTCGTCAATATGATCACGCGCTCGGGAACGAACAAGTTTCATGGAAGCGCGTACGACTTCGTCCGTGATGCCAGCCTTGACGCGAACAACTGGTTCGCCAATCGGGCCGGCGAACCCATTCCGTCGCTACGCCGAAACAATTACGGCTTCACCATCGGCGGCCCGATTATCAAAAACAAGACGTTCTTCTTCTTCGATTATGACGGCCTGCGCTCTTCTGGGTTGAGCACGGCCAGCGGGGCAGTTCCCACCGATCTCATGCGGGCTGGCGATTTTGGCGAGGTGTGTGCGGCACAGGGAGGGGGGTTCGACAGCACGGGCCTATGCAGTGTGCCCGCCGGTCAGATTTGGGACCCATACTCCGGAACCTACGACTCCGGCGCTGGGGGAGCTGTGCGCAGCACGTTCATTCCGTTTAACAACATTGCCACATACATCAGCTCGGGTAACCCCAAGTTGCCGGCGAATCTTCAGCCAGCTCCCGGCGTTGCGGGGAATCTGATTGATCCCGTCGCGCATAATATGATGAGCCTGTTTCCAGAGCCCAATTTCTCTGGAGGCATTTACCAAAACTGGTTCGGTTCTGGTTCAAACCAGAGTAACAACGACCAGTTCGACATCAAGGTCGACCATCGCTTCACCCAGAACAATTTGATGTCCGCGAAGTATTCGTATCAGTACAGTCACAACAAGGGCCTTGACTGTTTCAAGAATTTCTCTGACCCCTGTCAGGGCGGTCCCGGTTGGACCAACGCCCACCTGTTTGCCATCAATGATACTCACACGTTCAGTCCAAGCCTGTTTCTAAACGTAACCCTCGGATTTACTCGCGGGGTATGGCACATCGATGCCTACAATCCTCACAAGGTGGATGATCCTCTTGGCAACCTGGGCTTCCCCTCGTATCTGCAGAGCAACGGATTCAAGGGTGTTCCTGCGATCTTTATCGACGTGTACCCATCTGCCGGATATACCAACATTGGCACCGACCCGTACGGCAATTACCGGCTGGGCCAGGACACGGGACAACTCTCGGCCACGCTAGATAAGGTGCATGGCCAACACGAGATCAAGTTCGGGGTCGACGGCCGGATTCACCAGTTGAACTACATTCAGACCAACGCCCCCAATGGCTTTTTCAGCTTCAATGCAGATGGTTCCTATGCCTGCCCCTCGGGACTGGACGCATGCGGCGGCGATCCCATGGCCAGTTTCATGATGGGCCAGGTTACCCAGGGCTGTGCCAGTAACGGCTGTGGGTCCTATTATGAAATCCAGTTCCGACCGGCCACTACAAACTACCAATACGGCTTCTTCGCGCAGGACAACTGGAAGGTCACTGCAAAGCTGACCTTGAATCTGGGCCTGCGGTACGATTTTACATTGCCGCGCACAGATCGCTATAACCACCAGAACTGGTTTGATGCGAATGTCACGAGTCCGTTGAACGGCGGTAGTCTCACATACACTGATGCTGTCACCGGCCAGCCCGTCACTGCCCAACTGCATGGCGGTGAGGTTTTTGCGTCTTCGAGCCAGCGCACCAACTATGTGACTGACTGGCACGACATTCAGCCGCGTTTCGGCTTCGCTTATCGGTTCGCCCCGCAGATGGTTGTGCGCGGAGGGTACGGCATCTACTACGGGCAGTCGCGGTCGGGAGTAACTGGTGTCGTCCCGTATGGGAGCCAAGGTTTCAATCAGTTCACCAATGTGATCACCACCTATCAGAACGATGGCGCCACACCGTACCTGCACCTGAGCAATCCGTTCCCCAACGGATTGATCCAGCCCGCGGGGAATTCGCTCGGCCTGATGAACGATGTTGGCTTCGACGCGAAAGGCCCGCTGCGCACTCCGGGTGCGAACCATACACCGTACGAGCAGAGCTGGAGCCTGGGGATCGAGCGCCAACTACCCAGCAATATCTTGATCAGCGTACAATATATCGGCAAGAAAGGAACCCACCTGCCTTTCAGCGGCTCCACCGAACGTAGCTTCCTTGGCCCCTGGGTAGAGAGTTTGCCCATCACCGTTGCTGACCCTAACAACCCGTGCCAAACGCTCACCGTGCCCTGCCTCAATAGCTTTGTGAACAATCCCTTCGCCGGAGTCATCACCGACCCCAACAGCACCCTGTCCAGCCCGCAAGTTCAGTACCTTCAGTTGCTCCGTCCGTATCCGCAGTTCACCGGGGTTGCCACGGAACCTCAGCTCATTGCCAATTCCAACTATCACACGTTGCAACTCCTGGCGGAGAAGCGGTACTCGAACGGCTTACAGTTCCTGGCGACGTTCACATGGTCGAAGTCGATCGATGACTCCTCGCAAGCCGACGACAATGTGACCTGGCTGGGCAGTTTCTCGAGCTTGCAGGATCCGAACAAGCCGTGGCAGGAACGGAGTTTGTCGACGTTCGACATCCCCTATGTGATTCAGTTCAGCTACAGCTACGATCTGCCGTTTGGCCGCGGGCGGGCATTCTTGGGGAGCATGCCGCGATGGGCGGAGGCGATCATCGGCGGATGGAAGACGAATGGCATCTGGCGAATCGCCGATGGACGTCCGTTGGCTTTCACCGTTGCAGACGGTAATCCGCTGCCCACGTATGGTACCCAGCGACCCAACATCGTGGGGACGCCCAGACGCAATCATAGCTCGGATTGGGTGGACAACTACCTTGTGGATAACACCGTTTTCCAACGCCCGGACGATTTCACGCTGGGCGATGCTCCGCGAGCGCTGGGCAGCGTCCGCAGCCCGTCGTCGTTCACCACGAATCTGTCTTTGGGGAAGCAGTTCAAGTTGCGCGAGGAGATGAACCTCGAATTTCGCCTTGAGGCCAAGAATGCGTTCAATCATCCGGTGTTCGGCACGCCGAATACCTCAGTAGACGATCAAAACTTCGGGAAGATCTTCTATACCTCGGTTGGGCCGCGCGAGGTGCAACTGGCCCTCAAATTCTCGTTCTAGCAATCGAAAAACAAAGCGAATAGCGTCCCAACAGGCGAAGAACCAGACCGGTTTTCTTCGGCGGGTAATCCTTCAACGGCTTTTCGATGGTCTTGTCCATGTGCGATTGTCGCTTGTCCGGCTTGGCATCGCGGTCTACTGAAATTCAACCACGACAATGGGGACTTGGCCCTCGCCACAGCCTAAATCGCAAAAGAGTCATTGTCGCCGGAAGGCGCCAAGAAATTCGAGCAGTTCATTCAAGGTCATAAGGGCGCAATCTCGATGAATCAAGGAGTGATATAACGCTCGGACCGATGCTCACTGTCCTGTGAGTGCTTGCTAGGTCTGATTAGCCCGACTGCGTCTTCGACGCGTCGCTAGTTGCTAGTGGGGTACTCGGAAACTTTAGATTCCATATGGACGTGTTAATCGTCCCAGTGGAGTCGCTTCCTCCGGACTAGAAAATTAATGCGAGAGGCGTCGGGTCGTCGTGCTCCGACAGAGACGTGAGCATTTCTCGTTTCGCAAACAGGCACAGACCATCGCCCGACCACCAAAGGAGTTTAATCAAATCCCCACGTCGCCCACGGAAAACAAAAACATGACCCGAGAACGGATTTTCCTGGAGGGTGGTCTGCACCATCCCACTCAGCCCGGTGAAACCGCGCCGCAGATCGGTGATTCCTGCAGCGATCCAGATGCGCATCCCTGCCGGCGTGTTGGCCTCCACCACGAATACCGGCGGGAAAGAATCGCCGCGTGAAGGACAAGAAGAGCTCAGAGGACCCGGCGCTTTGACTGCGTCTCCTTAATTTCTAGTGGCTGTACGGGCGCAACTGGCAGTGCCTTTCGTTCGCAGCGAGGCGAACGAGCTGGGGGAAGAACAGACAACGGTCTATATAAAGGTTGAGCGGATGGTTTGTTTCTCGGACCGGTTAGACTTCGAACCTGGACGGAATTTTTGCGCAGCACAACCGTCTAAAAAAACGACCCTCTCGGGGCTTTTATTTGGCGGATGGACAAAAGGACCTCGCGCGGCAGTATGCCGAAAGAGCATTGGCGCTGCTGGATTCTCATGTGGCGCGGGCATCCTCGTGGTCCGATACCGAGCAACGGCGCGGGGAGATTCGCCGCGGTGCGCAGGATGTACTCAAGAAGCTAGATGCGGCGCATTGATAAGCTGAATGCTTCCGTGTCGCGCGCGTTCCCAAGCGGACGAGTCGCTGAACTATGACAAATCAATCGTCACAAATTTTAGAAATGACCGCGATCACGGCGGGACGATCCTATACGCTAAGTTTTACTTTGACCGGCCGGGCTCAGGGCCCACGATCCTTTACATTCACGGACTGGGCTGTTCGAAAGCAGACCCAGGAGTCCAGACGGTCCCTGTCTGGATCGAGCACCGATCGAGCACCAGAAGTAGCCGACGTTAACCTGTGAACGCCACAAACCTTCTGTAAGGGGAGATCTTCGGATACCGGTCAGACGGCACGATAATGGATTTCAAAGCTTTCGTTGTATCAGGGATTTCCTGGTCCTCGCGATTTCCTCCGCCAGTTTCTTTTCATCAGGCAAGGCTAGTTTGTATTCGCTGGATAGGACTTTGTTACGCAGGTTCCCTAACGCATAGTGGGCCACGGCTTCGTTTTTCTCGGAACTAAGAATCAGACCAATCGGCGGATTTTCACCGGGCAGGGTCCAGTGTTCACGCGCGTAGTTGAGGTAGAGATTCATTTGTCCAGCATCTGCATGCGCAAACCTGCCAATTTTTAGGTCGATGATTACAAGACATCGCAAACGGCGGTGAAAAAAGAGGAGGTCCACCCGATACCATTCGTCTCCGACCCGCAGACGTTTCTGCCGAGCAATAAACGAGAAATCATTTCCGAGTTCCAAGAGGAATTGTTCCAAGCGGTGAATGAGAGCGTCTTCAAGGGCACTCTCGGAGTACTCATCCTTGAGGCCAAGGAACTCCAGGACCATTGGGTCCTTTATTTCTTCCTCGGCAGTCAGTTGGTCTTCTGGAATGGATCGCTGGGGTCTTTTGATCAGTGCGGCTTTGTTCCGGGAGAGTGCTGTGCGCTCATAGAACTGAGTTGCGATCTGACGGTCGAGTTGCCGGACAGACCATCCTCCCCGCAACGCTTCAGTTTCATAAAAGACCCGCGCCTCTTTGCCCTTCACAGCAAGCAAGCGGACGTAGTGCGACCATGGCAGGGGAAATCGCTGAAGCCGTCCTTCTTGATGTTCACCTGAAACTCCAGACAATGTCTGGAACTTTGGGGTGTCCACTGATATGGGTTTTGACGGGCGGGATTCTCCAGACGCTGTCTGGAGAATTGGCCAAGCGAGATAAAAATCTCTCATTTGCCAGAGGTTACTTTGAGAGAAGCCTCTGCCGAACTTCCCTGTGAGGTCCAAAGCAAGCCGTTCGATTAGGGCCTCTCCATAGACGGCCCGCTTCTTCCCATGCTGCTCGTGCTCCACGATTCTTCGCCCGACCTCCCAATAGGTATGGGTCATGATGGCATTGACAGAACGAGCGGAATACTTCCTCGCCCGTTCGAGTAGTTCGGCCACTTCGGTGAAGAATTGGGAATAAGAAAGCTCTGCCAGATTAGTACGCTTCTTGGTCACCATGAGTTCCTAACTTCAGAGCTCTGACACGCCCACTTGGGAAACAGCCCAAAATCACCTGAATGGTGAAGCAGACGATGCCATCTCCTTTTGCATTGTAGCTGTAACCTCAGGCTTAAGCAGCTGTACGTGACGCTGGAAGGTACTCACAGAGCTCACGTCCCGGCCGCACCTGGCCAGGGCGGCTAGATAGGCCGCCAGCCGCTTGTATTCGTGCTCGATTTTCATAGGCTGACCGGGTTGTGTGGATAAAGATTGGGCTTTTCGGGAGCGCGCCTGAATGCTGGTCTTCTCATCCGCAGAGAGGACGAACTCGTTGGCACTGAGTTTACGGCCCTTCCAGATGCGTTGGTACAAATCCAAAATTCGTCCGGCCTTCGATTCGAAATGCGGGTCACGCGGAAAAATCCAGCAGCAGTGCTGCCAAGGACGGATGGCGTCCTCGTTCAGCCATCGCCAGATGGTGGTGTCACTGAGGGATGCCGTCAGACCGCAGGCGCGAACATGGGAGCCGAGTTCCGCTACGCTCCAGCGAGAAAAGGGCGCACCGACGCGACTGGGAAATTCGCAGGCGATGGCTTTAACCTGCACGACCAGTTCTGGAGGGGAAAATCCGGGGGCGGCCGGGGCGTGGGCAGTCTTCCAGACCGGCCAGCCGTTTTTCGAAGAATCGTTTTCGCCAGCGGCTGACGATCTCGCGCCGAGTGCTGAGGCGATCGGCGATCTGATCGTTGGAGAGGCCTTGCTGGGCCAGGAGCATCATCTTGGCGCGGGTTACCGTACAATATGGTAACGTATATCGATTCGCGCGTCGTTCCAACTCTTCTCGTTCTTGCTTGGTGAGGATGATCTTATACGGACTTTTGCGGGCCAAATCGGCGCCCTCCAGACAACAGCATAACAGCGTGGGGGCACCGGTGATAAATAATACGTTAGTGTATTTATGAAATGAAGTACTAAGCTGCGCGCCCCTCGGGTAAGGCGTCAGAGCAGATTCGTGGTAACTTCGGTACACCCGGGGTCAAGATTTTCAGAAGAGAGAACCCATAAGTGACGCTCAGCAACGCATTTGGGGATTTCGCCTTCTTTGTTTGAAGACAGACCCTCTATCCAGATGGGCTACGGCCGCACGGCTCAATCTGAGTCTAAAGCATTTACGGCGTTCGACGGACACTCTTTGATTTCGAGATCGAGCAGTTCGGCAATGCGGTATCGGATCGAGGCCGCGACCAAGAAGCGTCCGGCACGCTGGACTTGTGACCTTAGTGAAAATTTCCATGGTGCTAGAGCGTTACAGAAAGAGTTGCTGTCTGAGTCGTGCTGTTATACGAAGCTGAGATAGTGACCGAGGTTGAGACGAGAACCACGGAGGTACTCACCGCAAACGTTGCACTGGTAGCTCCGGCCGGAACGAACACCCTCGAAGGTACGCTAGCCGCACCGTTGTTACTAGAAAGCACAACTTGCGCGCCACCTGCGGGAGCCGGCCCGCTCAGGGTTACCGTGCCGGTGGTGGAATTCACGCCGCCTATCACACTCGTCGGGTTGAGTGTCAGCGAAGAGACGGTTGGAAGTGGTGGGGGCGTCACAGTGAGTGTGGCCGATTTGCTTACACCACCATAGGCAGCGGAGATGGTGACCGTGGTTGATGCAGTCACGACGCTGGTGTTGACCGTGAAGGTTGCGGTGGTGGCTCCGGCGGGAACCGCCACGCTCGAAGCTACGCTAGCCGCCCCGTTGTTACTAGAAAGCGCAACTTGCGCACCTCCTGTGGGTGCTGGGCCGCTTAGCGTCACCGTGCCCGTGGAAGATTGCGCGCCGCCAATACCGCTCGTGGGGTTCAGCGTCAGCGAGGAGAGCGAGGGCGCGGGGGGAGAGGCAGGCGTCACCGTGAGCGAGGCAGTTTTAGTAACGCCACCGTGGGCCGCGGAGATAGCGACCGTGGTCGACGCCGCCACGGCACTGGTGCTGACCGTGAAGGTTGCGCTGGTGGCTCCGGCGGGAACCGCCAAGCTCGAAGGTACGCTCGCCGCCCCGTTGTTACTAGAAAGCGCCACTTGCGCACCACCTGCGGGTGCTGCTCCGCTCAACGTTACTGTGCCGGTCGAGGAATTCCCGCCCGTAACACTGGTCGGGTTCAGCGAAAGCGACGAAAGAGAGACAGACGCGAGAGCTGAGGAAGATAGCTCGAAGTCCAAGACGGCGGGATTGGGATCGTTCATTGAAACGGCCACGAACTTCGAAGGAGAGATCATATAGATGACGGCGTTGCCGGAAGTGACCGTCATTATTCCCCGGCCATTGGTGGGCGATGGGGATATCGAGTAGGTGGCGTTGAAAGCCACGCCGGGGTTCGGCCCGTTCGAAGCGCCGATGTCTTCGGTGCCGGCCATAGTGCCTGTGGGGCTGGCGCCGTTCGCCGCAAACTCGCCCGAGAAAACCGTCACTCCGAAGCCCACCGGGTTGGTCGCAAAGCCGGCGTACGCACCTTTCAGCGAGGTATTGGTGAAGGACACCGCCGTCTGGGGTTCGCCGACCCCGAACAGAACATTAACATCGGAGACGAAGAGGAAAATTTGATTCACGTTCATCAGGTAGGCCACCAGGCTGTAGCCGCCGATGGTGATCGATGCCCGGCCATTGCTGGCTACGCTGTACGTTCCTGGCGCGCCGGTGACAGAATTGGGCGCCCGGCAGAAGTTCTCGTCGTAGGTCAGAGAAAGGGCGCCGCTGCCGTTGGTGGTGAGCAAACCGACGACCGCCTTGGGCACGCCTGATACGGTGCCGCAAGCGGAGTGCCCGGTGAGGGAAATCACCAGGTTGCCATTCAGCGAAGCGTTGGTGAAACCTCCCGCAGGAATTTGCTGCTGCACCACCACGCCATTTAGCAACGGGGTCGCCGTCGTGACCGGATCGCTCTCCATCACAAAGAGTTTTCCGGAATTCACGATGTAAAAGACGAAATTCATGGTGTCGGGTGTTCCGCCAAACGTGAAGGCGAGGTTCATGGTGCCGCGGCCCGTGGCGACATCGGACACCGCATAGTTCGCTGCCGTAAAGTTCATCGCATAATCCGTGCCATAGCCGTCGACGTCTCCCGCGGCGTTGGCGAGCACGCCTGTACCGTTCGAAGTAAACCGGCCTTCGATGGCGGCGCGATTATTTGCGGTATCGAAACCGGCGGCGCCAAACGCGTAGTCACCGATTATTCGGGAGGTGCTGTAAGCGGTGGCGTCCGCTTTTTCCATGGTCCCCGAGCCGACCGTTCCCGCCCCTCCCACAGCATCGAACTCGATGAACCGGGCGTTACCGTTGGCCAGCATCGCGAAGGCGCACTTCGCCGAGCTGCCCGAAAAATTCAGGGTCATCACACCGCGATTGTCGGCACCGATCGAATAGGTCCCGGTAAACGATTGAGCGACCAGCGCGGCTCCGGCGCCTACGCCATTGGTTTCCAGCTCGCCGTTCGTCAAATTACCGGCCCCGTCCGCCGTGAATCTTCCCACGGTGGCAATAACAGAGGAGACGCTTCCATTCCCGGTGATCCCGCTGAAGGTAAATGCGTAGTTGCCATTCAACTCGGCGTCGTTGTTCACCGCGGGATTGGTCGGGCCTTGACTTATGGATGTCGCGCACTGGCCGGAGCAACCGGCTGACGGTGTCTGGCTGGCGCAACCGGCTCCGGATGTCGCAGCAAAAAGCAACGCGAAACACATGATCAGCTGAACACTTAGCTCACGCATCTTTCCTCCACCTAATGGCTGGGCGATTGAATCTGTGGCTCTCCTTGAGAGCGTTGGGCCCTTAACTGAGGCGCCCGGGAGGGGAGGGCGCCACGCCTTTAACCAGCGTTATGCGCGCGGCTGCCGCGAGGAACACCGAGAATTCGCACCTAGGGAGCTGCACATTTCCAGAACGTTGAGTTCCAGCGTGAGGTTCTCAAGTTCTTGTTCACACGCCATGAATTAACTCACACACCTTTTCTACTCGCTTCTGATCATACGGGTCACCAGGTCGTCGTTTGATATACCGAGGAAGAGAGAAACCGAAAATAATGTTAAGCAAAGAGTCTGACGAAGCGCTCGGCCTCGCGAATCACGGTGTTAACCGAAGGGTTGCAGGTTTGAGTGCCACCTGGGCATTCCGACGAAGCGCGCACGACGGCGCAGCGCCAAAGACTTAAGGACAGAACTCTCGGGTCGCTACACGCCCACTTCTACGACTACATCATTACTAAAGCATTTTTGGAAACTCGTCACGCGGATGAACTCCGGAGCTGTTCCAAAACTGTTCCAAACTCCATCGCCTTGATGTTGTTGCGCTCCATTGTTTCAATCGGCACTACACTTCAAAAACGAAGCGCGGTATCGTCCTGAGGGCATCCGATGAGGATGCCCCAAGGACCTCAACGTAAGAATCCACCATCCACATTCACCGATGAGCTAGTGCTTTTCCGGCATGCCTTTTTTCTGCCCCGTCGAAAAATGGACAACAACCTTTGCGTGTGGGTACGGCTCCGAATCGCTCGGCGGAATTTGAATCCAGGGCGTCGGCTCCCCGAGGGCCGCTCCTTCTAACTTCTGGATCTGGTCTTTATTCCAGATTTTCAGCTCGTATTCATGCCCCGCTGCCCCAGCAACTTCCAGTGCCAGTTGATCCCTCGAAGCCGACCACGTCTCCGAAAGCACACGCAGCCCCCGGCTCGCGCTTCCGAGCGCTGGCAAAGTAGATTGTTCGCTCAATCCAAAGTCATTCAGCAGACGAATCCGCAAAGAGTACTTTCCTTTCGTGATCGGAAACTGCACCACAATGTGTTGATCGGCCCCATGGGTTTCCACTTGGAAAGGAACAGGCTTGGCGTTCAACTCAACCCTCTGTACTTTGGCCTGCAAGCTGATGGCAGGGTGAAATTCGACGGTGCACTCTTCACTTCCCGAAGTTAGGCCCGTCTCCAATACGATTCCCTCGTCCGTCTTCGTATAATTGATCAGCAGCGTGTTCTTCCCAAGCCGTACATTCTCCACACTGAACCGCGTCCAATCCGCCGGAATATGCGGCGCCAATTTCACAGTGTGATGGATCGCATCCGTCTCTAGCCCCAGCATCCCGCGCAAAATGGGGCTCACCACCATCGCCGCCGACCAGATCTGGTGCGGCGAACTCGTCGAGAGCGGCTGGTAATAGTCGCCGGAAAGAACTTCCGTCACGTGTCCGAGCGAGCCATCCAGCGCCAGCAGCGCGTTGGCCCGCAGATTCGCATACGCCGGAAAAGTTTGGTGATAGCGGTACTCCGCGACCGACGCCCAGCCCGTGAAAAGCGGCCACACCGAACCGTAGTGATACCCGCCGCCGCTGAAGACCGGCGAGCGATTCGAAATGATGCGCATCCCCCAATCCGTCTGAAGATCGAAGTCCGCCAGTTGCTGGATCATCGACACCGCATCCGCCTCGCTGGCCAGGCCAAACCACATCGGCACGGTCGCCAACACGCTCGGCTCGTCCACTTTCTTGTCGTTCTTGTCGAGCGCAAACGCGAATCGTTTCTTGTCCGCGATCCAGAAACTTTCGTTCACCAGCGCCCGTTGCTTTTCGAAATCTTTTTCCAGCGCGTTGCTCATCTCCTCCTGGCCCGTCACCCGCGCAAGATTCGAAAGCGCGCGCAACGCCTGCGCTCCCAACCCGCTTTGGTAGAACTCCGTTTTGACTGGCAGCAGCGGCCCGCCTTCCACCCAGCCGTGCCCCACGCCAAAATTCTGCGGCAGTCCTCGCGTATCATAGGTCGATTTCAGAAACGCATAAGCCAACTGCAAACTCCCCCACTTCTCTTTGGCAAACGCCGCGTCGCCGCTCTCCACGACGTAGTCATTCACTGCGATGATGTACAGAGGCGTGGCGTCGGCTGAAGCATAGGGATACGGATAGCCTTTGAACCAATCCACGAAATTGGCGCCCTGCGAAATTTCGTGCGGGATCTTGCCATCTTCCCGCTGAAACTTGCTGATGAACCCCAGCGCTGTGCGTGAATTCGAAAAATCTCCCTCGGCATTCAGCGCCAACGAAGTCCAGAACGAATCGCGCCCGAAAAACCACGCGAATCCTGGCCGCTGGCTCTCTCCCGAAGTACGGTACCCCGCGACCAGCCCCGTGCCCAGAAAAGGATTTGTCACCATCCCCTGCAACAAGCTCACCCGCGACCAGTCGTAGGCCTGCTGAATCTGCGAGTCCGGCAAATCCAAGCTCACCGTCTGCGCCAAATAGGTGTGATAATATTCCGCTGCTTCCTTCAATAAATCCGCATAGTCCCCCGTCAGATGGTGATAGGTTTTCTCCGCCGCTGCTCGCCCCTCCATCGAGCCCGCAATGACGATCAACTTCCTCTCTTTTCCTTTCGCTGTCGCGCCCAGCCGGAAAGAGCTTTCCTGTGCTTCCGAATAATTCGTCTGGTATTCCTGCTGCGGCTGCGCAGCCGTTGGCGAACCCACCAGCGCCGCAAATTTCCGTTGCTCCTCTCCAAAATAAAACGCGCGTTCTTCCGCTGTCCAATTCGAATAGGTCGCGCCCAGCGCCGCCGGCCACTCCAGTTGAAAATCGCGGTGGAATGCCGCTTCGATTTCGAACGGCTGCTCGGTTTCCACGTCGAGTAGAATGACGGCGCCTTGCTCGTGCACCGGAACAAATAAGGTTTCCCGCACCGCGAACGTGTCCCCAGCGTAGAGAATCGTGCTGGATTCCGGACGAACCGTAAGCGTTCGCGCCAGCGCTTCCGCCGGCAGAACGCGCCCTTCCGTGTGGAATTTCAGGTGAAATTCGCGCAGGATTTTCAGCGGATACACCCACGCTTCCATCCGCCCGGATTCATCGCCCAACAATCCCGCGCGCATCCCTGTGACAGGCAGGAATTCCCACGGCCGTACCGTTCGCGAGAGCTCCAGCGAATGCTTGGGTTCTTGTGCTCGCGAAGCCCCGGCCAGGGCCATAAGAAAAAACACCGGAGCCGCCACCAAGAATCGCGTTCGTAGGATTCGCCGCCATGGAAATGTAGTCTGCCTGTTTGTCATGGTAGGAAATTCTCGCTGCGCGCAAGACGCGGGGAATTTCGACGCCCCCTCCGCTTGCAAAGCCATTTTGCCCTTACTATAAAGGATGGCGGCAGATTTTAGCATGAGCCAAAGCAGGGAAGGTACCATTCGATTTGTCTTCCTCACGGCGAGCCTTTCTTAAATCGTTGAGTCGTTCTGCGATTGTATTGCCATTGGAGAAGATCCTGGCGCTCGCGCCGCCAAGCCGGCGGGGCTCCACATCTTTCTACGCGCGGGAAGCTTTCGAACCGCCTGTTGCGCTTTCGAACGATCTTGGCGTGACCTTTCTCAACGTCGCGCGCGAATCCGGTCTCAACGCCAAAACAATTTTCGGCGGCGAACACAAGAATAAATATCTTCTCGAGACCACTGGCTGCGGTGTCGCCTTCTATGATTACGACAACGACGGCTGGCTGGATATTTTTCTCGTGAACGGCTGGCGCCTCGAAGGCTTCCCCGCCGGACAAGAACCCGCTTCGCATCTTTTCAAAAATAACCGCGACGGCACTTTCACCGACGTCACCGCACAACGACGGCTTCGACGATCTGTTCGTCACCTACTTCGGGAAAAATGTCCTCTATCACAACAACGGCAACGGCACCTTCACCGACGTCAGCGAAAAATCCGGCGTCGCCGGAAACGGCAAGCGCTGGAACACCGGCTGCGCGTTTGTCGATTACGACCGCGACGGCCGCCTCGATCTCTTCGTCGCGAATTACATCGATCTCGATTTGAAGACCGCTCCCGTCCCCGAGTCCGGCCCGTGTCTCTACAAAGGCGTCATGGTGGCGTGCGGTCCTCCCGGATTAAACGGCGGAAAAAATCTCTTGTATCACAATAACGGTGACGGCACGTTCACCGATGTCAGCGAAAAATCCGGCATCCTCAAAGCCAACGGCACTTACGGCCTTGGCGTGCTTACCGCCGATCTCGACAACGATGGCTGGCCCGACATTTATGTTGCCAACGATTCCACCGCGAGCGCTCTTTATCAAAATAAAAAGAACGGCACCTTCACCGATATCGCTCTCGAAGCGGGCTGCGCTCTCAGCGCTGACGGCAAGCCCCAGGCCGGCATGGGCATCTCCGCCGCCGATTACGATCTCGACGGCAATCTCGATCTCGTCAAAACGAATTTTGCCGGCGATACTCCTTCGCTCTACCGCAATCTGGGCGGCTCGAATTTCGAGGACACCACGTTTCAGGGCGGCCTCGGCAAGCACACGCAATATCTCGGCTGGGGCTGCGGCTTTTTCGACTTCGACAACGACGGCTGGGCCGACATCCTGATTTGCAACGGCCACGTGTATCCCGAGGTCGAGCAACTCAAAACGGAAGCGGGCTACCCGCAGCGCAAGCTGCTCTACAAAAATTTGCGCACCGGCCGCTTTGACGACGTTTCCTTCAATGCCGGGCCGGGCATCTCCACGCCAGTGGCCGCGCGGGGCTGCGCGTTCGGAGATTTCGACAACGACGGCGACGTCGACGTGCTCGTCAACACCGTCAATGATTTTCCTCAATTGTTGCGGTGCGATTCACGCACGGCAAACAATTGGATCAAAATCAAAACCATCGGCACGAAATCGAATCGCAGCGGCATCGGCGCGCGCATCAAATGCGTCACACATCTGCCGGGCGAAAAAAACGTTCACCCGCAGATCGACGAAGTGCGCAGCGGCGGCGGATATTTTTCGCAGAATGATTTGCGCGTCCATTTCGGCATTGGCAAAGCGGAAAAGGTGGAACTGCTGGAGATACGCTGGCCCAGCGGCCTGGTGGAAACCTTGAAGGACATCAAGCCGAACCAGGTGATCGTGGTAAAAGAAGGCCAAGGCATCGTCCGCACGATGCAATTCGAGCCACCCAAGAATCCCAACCCAGCGAAGTGAGGAGTCACCGAACATGCATGACGTAAAGCCCAAGATTTTCATCGCGCCGTTGCTCCTGGCTGCCTCGCTCGCTTTCGCGGCGCCGGCAACGGATCTTCCTTTCGGCGCATGGACGCGCGCCTCAAACGAGCCCATCCTTTCTCCGCAGGGCAGGACGTGGGAATCGGCCGGTACGTTCAATCCCACCGTCACATTTTTTCGGGCCAAGGATGCCAACAAACAAGATCCTGGCAAATTCGTAATGCTTTACCGTGCGCAGGACGCTGCAGGTACGTCGCGCCTCGGCTATGCCGAGAGTACCGATGGGATTCACTTCACGCCACGCCCCGATCCAGTCCTCTGGCCTGAAACCGCCTACGAAAAAGACGGCGGCGTCGAAGACCCACGCCTCCAGAAATTCGGCGACACCTTTTACCTCACCTACACCGGCTATAACAAAAAGGATGCGCAGCTCTGCCTGGCCACCTCCCGCGATCTGATCCATTGGGATCGCAAAGGCGTGATCCTGCCCGCCTACAAAGGAAACTGGAATGTGGCCTGGACCAAGTCCGGCGCCATCGTGCCCGAAAAAATCGACGGCAAGTATTGGATGTACTGGCTTGGCACTGCCGCGGACAAGACCGACCAAATGGGCCTGTCGTATTCCACCGATTTGATTCACTGGACAGAAGCGACGGATGCGCCGGTGCTGCCGCGCCGCCCGGAGAAATTTGATTCGCGCGTGGTCGAGCCCGGTCCTCCACCGATCCTCGCACCGGGCGGCATCGTCCTGATCTACAACGGCGCCGACGACAAACTTGTGTATCGCACCGGCGTCGCGGTCTTCGACCGCAAGGATCCCCGCAAACTCCTCTCGCGATCCGACGCCCCCATCTTCGCCCCGGAAAAAGAATGGGAGAGGGCCGGGCAAGTGCCGAACGTTATATTCGTGGAGGGGATGGTGCAACAGGGCAAGCGGTGGCTCTTTTACTATGGGGGAGCAGACAAATATATAGGGGTGGCGGAAGCACCCTCGAAATGAGATGGTCTCTCCGGAAGCGGGGGGCCAGCTTGACTCCCACAGGAATCCTCGCGCAGATCTTGCGGGATTTCTGGTTAACAAAATCTACCGCCATCCCCCTTTTTTTTGGACCTGCGCGTTCTAAAGGAATTTGCTATCACTCAGGCCGGGCGACCGAGTGAATATCGCTGCATTTTTTTTAAATTGCGACGCAGCAGGAAAGGGCACGCCTTTGCGGTTCAGCGTTGGCCGAAGGCACTCACCACGCAGCGGGCTATACATGCCACTTGAATGAGGGTCCCTCGAATGCTATGCCCACACAATAACTACCGTTCGGCTGCGGATGACAATAGACTACTCGCGCGTGCTTGGGAAACTCGCCAATCAAAGGGGTAAGCAGCGGGGCTTCGCCGGGCTGCCAGTATCGCTTGGTGAGCACTCGAGCGCCGTGCGGACTGACGTCTTCCGTGACCGTCCGTTCCCGAGCGCGGGGGTCGTCCAAGCTGGCGAGGTAGAGCTGGACTGGGAGAGGTTCGCGCTTCTCAATTCTCGCATCGGAACTCTTCAGGCGAAGAATCTTCCGCTGCGTACTTTGAGAACCTGCCTGTTCGCTTAAATTCTCGACTGGCTCAATTCTTTTCGGATGCGGCATGGTCTGCCTCCGGCACGGATTCTGAATGCGAGACGTAACGGCCAGAGCCAAGGACCCAAAGTTTCCCTCTGGAATGCCCAACGCCTTTGCTCTGCCGCTCTTCATTCGAGGGAGTGGGGCCAATAGTTAGCATAGACGGCGCTGGCTGACAAGCAGGAAAAGACTGTAGTTGTGGTACAGGTTATCCCGCAAACCAAATTCGCCCTCCAGTCTAAGTCCATTTGTTTCAATGAAAAGTCCTGCGCAACAGAACCCCTCCAATCAGAAGAGCCTCGGAGGGGTTGGTTAACAAGCCTTCGAGGAGCCCGGCGTTGCAATTGCGGCTTGCTTCCCAGATGGCGAGATGGCGGCCGGAACGAAGCCACGGGAGCTGCGGCGGAGCAAGTGGGAGATTGAGCGGGTCAGTTTTTCCCGGGGCCTGCGACGACGGGCGTGCCAGAGCCTTCCTTCAGAGTGTGAATGGCGTCGGCGGAAAGGTTGCCGAATTCTTCGAGGAGACCGCTAGGCCAGCGGACTTGGACTCCATCGATTTTGGCGGAGGCGCCGAGGCCGAAGTGCACGCGCTTGTCGTTATTGGAGACAAAGCTGGAGCCGCTGCGGACTTCGTCCACGAGAGAGCGCGCGGCTTTCACGGTGACTTTCGCGCCGATTCCATCGCGATTGGACTTGACACCGATTGTGCGGAAGGCGATCCAGTGATTGCCGTTGCGGACGTCATTGACGAGAAGAGACGGAAGAGCATTCATGTTGCTGACGACCGCGGAAATGCGGCCGTCATTCCATAAATCGCCGACGGCCAGGCCGCGCGAAGAACTTACCGCCGTGATGCCCGGCCCGGCAGCGGCGGAGATATCGGTAAAAGTTCCGTTGCCATTGTTGCGATAGAGGATGCGCGGTTCCCGGAAATTGCTGCCGAGGTGCTGGCTGTCGACTTCGGGATAGACGTGGCCGTTGACGAGGAGCAGATCGGGCCAGCCATCATTGTCGAAATCGAGGAACATGACGCCCCACCCGAGATATTGCGTGTTCAAACCGAAACCGGCGGAAAAGGTCTTGTCGTCGAAGGTGCCGTCACCGTTGTTGCGGTAAAGCGTGGAGGTGTCGTCGGAGAAATTGGTCTTGAAAAGGTCAAGTTTCCCGTCGCCGTCATAATCCGCAACAGTCGATCCCATGCCAGCCTGCTCGCGGCCGTCGTCGTTGAAGGCTGCGCCCGAGACGACAGCGACGTCGGTAAACGTTCCATCGTGATTGTTGCGATAGAGGATACTCGCCGTGCTGTCGCAGGCCACATAGATGTCCGGCCAGCCATCGTCATCATAGTCAAACGTGGAAACGCTGAAGGCGTAATGCCCGTTGGTTTGATCGATGTGCGCTTTGGCGGTGACGTCTTCGAAGGCGCCGTTGCCGAGATTGCGATAGAGGATATTTTTCGCCCAGGGCAATCCGCGCGGCCCGCACATGACTGGAACACCTTTCCACATGCAGGAGGGCCGCTCTCCCGGCGCGAGAGCGGTGGCGGAATCATAGTCGACATAATTCGCGACCATTAGATCGAGTTTGCCGTCGCGGTCGTAGTCCAGGAAAGCGCAGCCTGTACCCCAGGCTTTGCCGGTCCCCGCGACATGGGCTTTTTCGCCGACGTCGGTAAAGGTGCTGTTGCCATTGTTGTGATAGAGAACGTTCTTGCCGTAGTAGGTGACGTAGAGATCCTCGAATCCGTCGTTATCGTAGTCGCCCACACAGACACCCTGGCCCCATCCAGCGTGGGTCAAACCGGCTTTGGCGGTGACGTCGGTGAACGTGCCATCGTGGTTGTTGTGATAGAGGTGGCTCGTCGGGGCCTTGGCAGACGGCAATTGTTCCAATGTTGTGCCGTTGACGACAAATATGTCCGGCCAGCCGTCATTGTCATAATCGAACATGGCGACGCCGGTCCCCGTGGTCTCGATGATGTATTTCTTGGTGTTTTCGCCGCCGAAGATGACCGGTGTTGTAAGACCGGCTTTCTGCGCGATGTCGGTAAAATACGCGATCGGCTTGGCGTTTGCGCCCTCTGAATTACCCGCGCTAGGAGAATTGGCGGAATGTATTGAAAGCCAAGCGCAAAGCCCCAGGAAGCAGAGAAGCCGGAGAAAAGAGGAATGAAGAATCATGAATCTCCAATAATAGCAAGGTCTGGTCCGACACAGGTCAACCTGGCGGGAATCTCAGCCAAACAGCTTGGGGGAGAGGGCGCGGGTGTGAACATGCTAGTATTTTTGAGAACGCTTAACAGGTATCTTTCGCGTGAAATTGATTCTCGTTCATCACCGGACGCCTTTTTTCCGACTCTCTAACGCGCTGCTGTTTTTCTTCTGCGCTGCTGCGGTGATATGCGCCGCGCAATCCGCGGGTTCTTCGAAGGCGGATTCAGCTTCGCGGGCGACTGCGACTTACCAGCAAGGTATGTTGGCGCTGCAGAAGGGCGATCTGGTTTCCGCTCGCGCAGCTTTCGAAAAAGTGGTGCGGCTTGCACCGAGGAGCCCCGAGGGACACAACTCTCTCGGCTGGGTCTTGCTTGCGCAAGGAGAGATCGATGCTGCAACCGTTCACTTCCGGTCTGCGGTGAAACTGAATCCCGATTTTGCGCTGGCCCACATGAATTTCTCCAGCGCGCTAGTCCGGAAGGGTGATGTGCTTGCCGCGCTCCAGGAGGCCAAGGAGGCGGTGCGGCTAGCCCCGGGCGACTCCGAGACTCATCACATTTTGGCGCGCGCGCTCGATTTTTCAGGGGACCTCGACGGGGCCATCGGCGAGTTTCGGCGGGCGCTCGAGCTTGAGCCGCAAAGGGCGGAATTGCACGACGATCTCGGGGCTGTGTTGGTGCAAAAGTCTGACTCGCAAGGCGCAGCCGCGGAATTCTCCGAAGCGCTCCGGCTGCAGCCCAATTATGCGCTAGCACATTTTCATCTCGGCGTTTTGCTTTACCAGGAAAAATCTCTCGAACAGGCCGCGCAACACCTGCAAGCTGCAGTGCAACTGAATTCCGCGGACCCGGGCGGTCACTATTATTTCTCGCAAGTTCTAAACAGCAGGAGCGAGACGGATGCGGCGATCCGCGAGCTGCAAGCTTGTATTGCATTGAAGCCGGACTACCCTGACGCGCAAAATAGCCTGGGCTTGCTGCTCCAGCACAACGGCGAGGCTGAGCAATCCATCAAAGCCTTTCGTCAGGCGGCGAAGCAGCAACCGGAAAGCCCGGACACACACAATAATCTGGGGCTCGCCTTGTTGCAGACTGGTGACGGCAATGGGGCGATCGCCGAGTTCGAAACGGCAGTCCGTTTGCGGCCCGAGGACAGTGGATACAAAGGGAACCTGGGAGCAGCGCATTTGCAAGTGGCAGACTTCGACGCCGCTATTTATGAATTCGAATCGGCGCTTAAGCTTGCGCCGCTGGACGCAACCCTGCACTACGACCTCGGGCTCGCGCTCAAATTGAAAGACAAACTGCCGGAGGCCATGGCCGAACTGCGCAAGGCAGCAGAATTAGATCCCGGGCAAGCGGATGTGCACTACACGCTGGGGGTGACACTTTGGCAGCAAGGCGACTTTGCTGCGGCCGCGGAGGAACTCCACGCAGCCATTCATGCCAAACCGGACTATGCCGAGGCCTACTACACGCTGGGAACGGTGCTGAAGCAGAAGGGCGAGCTCCAAGAGGCTGCAGCTGCTTTGCGGGAAGCGATTCGCCTGCAGCCAGAATTTGCAGGTGCTCATACCACCCTGGCAACGGTGCTGCGCCAACTGGGTGACGCGGAAGGTGCGGCTGCGGAAGGCCGTACTGGAATGGAAATCGCAAAACAAAAGACCAGCGATCAGGCGGCGCTCTTTGCAACAAATTCGGGGCGCAGGCTTCTCAACGCGGGAGACCTGCAGGGCGCCATTTCGCAATTTCGCGCCGCGATCGGTTCTTCGCCAAAGTATGCGGCCGCCCACTTTGAATTGGGGATGGCTTTGCGTCAGCAGGGCAAATCCGGGGAGGCCCAAGAAGAATTTCGAAAGGCCGCAGAACTCGATCCTCGCCTGACGCCTCCGCCGTCTCCAAAGAAATAGCGAAACAGAAGCTACAGAATCTCTTGGGATGAGGCGCTGCTAATCGAGTAGGGATTGGTTCTTTCGAATGAGGCTATTGAGGGCTCTTACGCAGCGCAACGAGTTCCGAACTAACTGGAACTCCCTTGGCGACTTTCACGCGAATTACCGCTTCGAACGGCTTCAGTTCACCTGAGTTCGAAACAGAGAGCCGCAAGAGCAACTCTTCCAACGAATTTTGCTGGCAGACGTATTCCACGGCAGCTTGCGTGCCGATGGTGGTGGCGCCTGCCAGAATCAGGACCGAATGTGCGGGATTCAATCCCCGCTTTAGCGCTATGATTGAATAGTCTTCCGCCAGGGTCTCGTCAGGCAGAGACGGAAGAAACTCCTTCGGTTCGCCCGATTCCGGATGAAAATTGATGATCTCCATGGTGCCCGTGCGCGGCCCGGAAGTGATCTGTTTGAAGGCGAATTCCTGGGTGTTTGGTAATTCCAAGAGCGTCAGATTTTCCGAAGGCGACCCAATGAAGATGAGATCGTTGTTCTTGGCGTCATCCAGGGAGAACAAGCTGCCGCGCTTGACGTGAATTTGCTGATGAAGTCTTCCGAAAACGCTGTCGAGAGCGTGCACCGCAAGCACTTCGCCGACTCCGGTATAGTGATCCAGGATCGCCGCGCCGGAATCCTTGGCTCGATTGTAGTAGCGCATGCCAACGTACGGCCGGCCGACAAAGGCTGCGTTACTGAAGATGACCCACGGCTCCTGCGGTCCGGTGAGAAAGCCCTTCCAGAAAACGTGAAAAGCAACCGGCACATCCGGGTTATCGCTTGCGAGCCGGGCTTCCGCTATTTTGCGGTTCAGGAAGCGGTCCGTGGCAACAGCGACGGCGGAGGCGAGAACAACTGAGAGCGCAACGACGGTGACGATCCAGGCACGCGAAGTCCGGGCGTTGACCTGCAAATTGTTTGGTGCTTCCTGAGAAGTATTCGCGTGGTTCCGCCCCGCCCCGTGGGTACGCGGATGGAAAGCTAGGGCGTAGGTGCCTTTGAGCAGTTCCACCATGATTTGGTCGTCTGCACCCTCAGAGGCATAGTATTCGGCTAATTTGGTGCGCAAGCGGCCCGCCTGGACGCGGACCATCGAGTCCACGTGCGGATCGAAGTCCTGCTGGCGCCCGAGCACTTCTGTCGCAATTTGGTACTCCTTTGGGGAGAGACCCGGGTGATCCATGGAATGATTCGCCAGATAACGCAATAGTTTGCAAAGGGACTCCGAACCGTGCAGAGTATGGCTGCTGAGGAGCTTCTCGATTTGAGCGAGATTTTGGACTCTTTCAGTCACGGGGACCACCGCTCGGGCATTGTAACATCAAGGTAACGCGCTCCGCATCTCTTTAGGAGACCACAACTTATCTCGCGTAACCGTATCAGACTCATAGAGACTATCCAGGTCACTCAAAAAACTGATAGAAGGCATCATAACTCTTCGTCACCCCTAGTTTGGGTGCGGGCCTCTCTGTGTGGGGAGGGCTCAAGAGTAGTAACGATTGTGCGGTGGTGACGAAGCGAGAGAAGTTCGAGGAGTTTGGGGGCCGTTCGCTGCGGACAGTTGGGTCCAACAGGTTGCCGTTTATTCCATTTTTATCTTGAAGACTGCCCAAATCAGTTAAGCCCTGCCGAGGCGCGGGCGTGGTACCTGTTGAACTAAGCTGGCGAACGTGGTGGATTCCCCGTTTATGCGGCGAGTGGACCTATTCGAAGAGTCAACGGTGCACAGGAGGGGTGTAATGAAAAAGCAAGCAATTCTAGGATGGATTCTGGTTCTTTGTCTCGCGCTTGGGTTCGGCGCCAGCACGTCTCTGGGACAGGCCGTGTACGGAAGCATTATTGGCACCGTAACTGACCAGCAAGGAAACGCAGTTGCTGGAGCTAAAGTTACGGTAACGTCGGTAACAAAAAACACGAGTGAGGAAACCACGACGAATGATAGTGGAAATTTTTCGGTAATCCACCTGATCCCTGACACCTATAAGGTCAAAATCGAGGCGGCGGGATTCAAGGTCAATGATGTGGCTAGCGTCCTGGTGCAGGTGGACACGACAGCGCGCGTCGATGCGCAGTTGCAAGTTGGCGCCGTCACACAAACGGTCGAAGTCACTGGCGAGGTTCCGCAGCTCAAGACGGACCGCGCCGACATCTCACTGGATTTTAGTTCGGACTACGTCGAGAAGCTCCCCTTGGTGAACCGCAATTTTCAGTCGCTCCTCTTGGATGCGCCCGGGTCACAGCAACTGGTGGGTTGGAGCCATGCCGCCACGGAAAATCCACAGGGGTCGCAGCAGACTTTCGTCCAAGGCCAGCACTTCAGTGGTACGGGTTATGAACTGGACGGTACCGACAATCAGGACCCCATCTTGGGGATCATCATCATCAACCCCAACTTGGACTCCGTTGGGGAAGCGAAGATTACGCTTTCGAACTTTGACGCTGAGTTCGGAAAGGCCATTGCTGGCTTGATGGTGGCGTCGACCAAGTCCGGCACCAACGACATTCACGGCAGCGCTTTCTGGTTCCGGAATTCCGACGCCACGCAGGCGCGCAACCCCTTCAACCAGGGACCGAATACGCCGCTCCCGTCCGCAAAATGGAATCAGTTTGGCGGTTCGGTCGGCGGTGCGGTTATCAAGAATAAGTTATTTTACTTTGGCGATTACCAGGGGACTCGTCAGGCCAGCGGAGTCACCAACAATATAACCATTCCTACGTCCACGGTTTTGAGCACATGTACGGCTTCAACAGGTACGTGCGACTTGAGCCAATATCTGGGCAACGTTTCTGGCGGCAACGGCCAGATTTATGATCCAAACACAGGAGATCCGAATACCGGCGTGGGACGCACTGCTTTTCCCGGCAACAAGATTCCAGTCGGCATGTTGTCTCCCGTGGCTGTTGCCATTTTGAAACTTTTTCCGCAGCCGATTAACAATAACCTGACCAATAACTTCTTCGGCTCCGGTTCTGGCCCGTTCCACGGAAATTCCTTTGACGCTCGGGGTGACTACCAAGCGGCGGGAAACCTACATATCTTTGGGCGTTACACCCGAGCGTTCTACAGCCTAACTGGGCAACCCAATTTGGGTATTGCGCTTGGTGGTGTGGGAGGCGGAGTCGGGGGACTGAGCGGCAGCTCCAACATTCACAACCACAGCTTAGCGACAGGGTTCGACAAAGCCATCAGCACAACGCTCCTGACCGACTTCCGGTTCGGCTGGTTCCAATACAATCCGCATTCCATAAAGCCGGACGCTAACGTCGCGGCGGCAGAAGCTTTGGGGCTGCACGGATTGAACCTTCCCAGCGACTCGTCCACCGGAGGTCTACCGGCTTTCGTGTGGGACAGCGGGGATAACAAAAATACGCAATTGACTGATTTTGGAGACGGCTTGGATCCCTCAAGGTGCAACTGCCCGTTGATCGAGAAAGAGCACCAATACCAGTTTGTGAACAACTGGACGAAGATAAGCGGCAACCACACCATGAAGGTTGGCGCGGACATCCGCTTCGCACACAACCTGCGTTTCCCGAGCGATGCGAATCGAACGGGTCAACTCTCTTTCAACCACCTGGAGACATCCAACAGGGTCCAAGACCCCGTGACTCTCAAATTTTCACAAGTCGGCGGTTTGGATCTGGCCTCGTTCCTCTTGGGTGATGTTTCTTTCTTTGAGCGTTTCGCGAGCACGACGCAGACCGCATCGGAAAGCCAGAAGCGCTTTTTCCTTTACGCTCAAGACAGTTTCCGATTGACCAGCAAATTGACGTTCACCTACGGCATGCGCTGGGAGGACTACACTCCCGAATCCGTGAACACCAAGGGTAACGGCGGTTTCGCCAACCTCTCCCAAGGCGTTATTCGCGTGGGCGGTTTCGGTCCCTACGGCCTTAATGGCGGCATCAACAGTTACCTCGGCGGGTTCGCGCCTCGCCTCGGCATCGCGTATCAGGTACGGCCAAAGACCGTGGTGCGTATCGGCTACGGGCGCAGCTTTGACATAGGAGTGTTCGGCTCGAACTTTGGTCATGCGGTAACGCAAAATCTCCCCGTGCTGGTTCATCAGACGCTCAACCCGAATGATACCAATCCGCTGGCCATCAATGGTAACGTCCCGGTGTATAACATATCCGGACTAAATGGACTTCCCGACCAGCCGACGACAGCCCCGTTTCCGGTCGTTCCTTCCAGTGGCATATTGCCGCTGAAGGGCCCGAATGGAAATGTGGACCCGAGGATTCGTCCCACAACACAGCGAGTGGCTGCGGTAGATATGTGGAACGCGACGGTTCAACATCAACTAACGTCAACGATAAGCGTTGAGGTCGCGTACCTTGGCAATAAGGGAACACACGGCTTTGCCGGTGACGGGCCTGCATATAACGTCAATCCAAGAAGCATCGTCGGGTTTGGTGGTCCGAATCCGGACAACCGACGCCCCTACTTTGGAAAATTTTCGACACCCTACTTCGATCCAGCAACTAGCATAACGACCAATGTTGTGTGCTGCTCGACGGACTTGGGCAACTACTTTGGCATGGATGCGAGCAGCAATTACAACGCGTTGCAGCTTAAGGTAGAAAAGCGGGTCTCGCAGGGCCTTCAATTCGTCTCACATTACACTTGGTCTCGGGCGAGGTTCCACGATTCCAATTATTATGCGATCGATCCAAGCGTTGCGTATGGGCCCGACGATCAGAACCGCAATCACGTCTGGGTAACAAACATTTTGTATGAGTTGCCGTTCGGCAAAGGCAAGAAGTATATGAGCAGCGCCAACACGCTGACGGACCACGTCATCAGTGGTTGGAGATTGACCAGCACTACGAATTGGAGTGGTGGTCTGCCGTGGACGCCGAGCTACAGCTTATGTGACAAAGACCAGGATGTCGGTGTCTGCCGTCCCGATAGAGGCTCAGGCGCGTTCTCTCAGGGTGTTCACAGAGATCCGAGCTCAGGCGCTCTCGTGTGGTTCACACCCATTCCGCTACTGGCTACTAACGGCGCGACAGGAGGAGCTTTCAGTCGTCCGGCGGCGGGTACGCTCGGCAACATCGGCTTCGACTCGTTCCGCGGGCCGCACCTGTTTACCTCAAACCTCTCGCTCGCGAAAAACTTCCGAATCACCGAGCGATACAAGGCGGAATTCCGCATGGACGCGAATAACATTTTCAACCACCCGGTAATGGGTTTCAACGCCAACCAGGGGAACCATTGCATCGATTGCGCGGGTCCGAACACGGATCCTAAAGCCGATGCAGGGAAGATCACCAACATCGAACAAGACACGAATATGCGACTACTCACGTTCGGGTTGAGATTCTCTTTCTAACAGGGACGAGGACACCCCCACCACCCCGACGGGGAGCCTCCTGACAGGCTACCTGTTTTAACTCTAAGTCTGTGTGGAGCGTTTCAACAAAACGCTTGGGAATTGGACAGAGTGCTTTATCCCGAAGTAAGATTTTTGGTGTCAGTCCCTCAGGGACACACTCATGCGTAGTCGTAGCCCTACTTTGCGGCAACTATTATCTTTCCTCCTGTCTATTGTGGTGGCAGCACCTCTCCTTCTAGCATTGCCCTCTTCGCCCGCCGCTCAGAAGACGGCTCTGTATCTCGACGGCACCCCGGCAGATCCCTTTTTGGCAGCTTCGGGAAAGCCTGTTGTGCTCATCTTCGTACGTACCGACTGCCCTATCTCCAACCGCTATGCGCCGCTGATTCAGCGAATCAGCTCCGAATACGGCGCTAAGGTTGCGTTGTGGCTCGTCTACCCCAGCAGGACCTCTTCCGCTGAAAAAATTCGCGAACATGAACACGACTACGGCTACAAACTCCCCGCGCTGCGCGATCCACAACACGCACTCGTGACTCAAGCTCAAGTCCAGGTCACCCCGGAAGCGGCTGTTTTCGACGCCAATCACCACCTGCTCTATCACGGCCGCATCGATGACTTGTACCAGGATTTCGGGCGCGCCCGCCCCGCGGCCACCACACACGAACTCGACGATGCCATCCGAGCCGCTCTCAGCGGGAAAACACCGCCACCCAATGCGCCCGGGGTGGGATGCTACATCGCGGACCTCGAATGACCTCTTCAGGCCGAACTATCGTTGCATGGTTGCTCGGATTCAGCTCCGCCACTGCAGCGGCCTTTGCCACACACGACGGTGCCACCGAGCGGCCCTCCATGCCTACCGCACAGCAGGCCACCTTCAATCGCGATATCGCTCCCATTCTTTTTCGGTACTGTGCCCCGTGCCACCGCCCCGGCGAAGCTGGCCCTTTCCCGCTACTTACCTACGCAGATGCAAAGGCCCGCGCCCGCCAGATCGGCGCACTAACCTTGAAGCGCATCATGCCTCCGTGGCTGCCGGAGCCGCAGGAGTTGAGATTTGCCGACGAACTCCGCCTGTCCGACGAGCAGATTACACTGATTCAAAAGTGGGTCGAGCAGGGGACGGTCGAGGGCGCTCCCGCCGATCTGCCACCTGCCCCACAACTTGTCCCAGGCTGGCAGCTCGGCCGTCCGGATGAAATCATCGAAGCGGAAAAACCGTACGCTCTTCCCGCGAGTGGCTCCGACATGTATTGGAATTTCATCTTTCGAACGCCTGTCGATCGCACGCGCTGGCTAAAAGCCATCGAGATCCGGCCCGGCGACAAACGTGTCGTTCACCACGCGAATATTCTCGTGGATCGCAATCAATCCGCGCGCCGCTTGGAGGCAGAGCCGCGCGCGGGTTTCCCCGGGATGGAACTCAAGATCGAATCAGAAGCGTTTGATCCGGACAGCCACTTCCTCTTCTGGAAACCCGGCACCGTGCCTAAGCCCGAGCCTGAAGGTATGTCTCTGCGCCTGGACAAAGACACTGATTCCGAATCTTGGGCTGTACTTCACAGACAAGCCCGCGACCCACTTCCCTCTGCTGCTCCAATTGGAAAACGACAAGCAGCTCGACATCCCTCCTGGCGAAAAACGCTTCTTGGTCACAGACGAATTTACGCTGCCGGTCGATGTGGATCTGCTAGCGATCTATCCCCACGCGCATTATCTCGGCAAGGATCTACAAGCCCTCGCCACTCTACCCGACGGCTCGACGAAAACACTCATTCACATTCCGCAATGGAACTTGAACTGGCAAGCTGTCTACCGCTACGCAGATCCCGTGCCTTTGCCGAAGGGTACCACCATCTCCATGCGCTATACTTACGACAATTCCGTTGAAAATCTTGCCAACCCAAACGACCCTCCACGCCGCGTCGCCGCCGGGAATCGCTCCAGCGATGAGATGGCTCACCTTTGGCTTCAGGTCCTTCCACGCGTCTCCTCCAATGCAGATTTCGATCCGCGCATGTTGTTGCAGGAAACTATGGCCCGGCACAACTTGGAAAAGAATCCTGCCGATTTCGAAGCACACTACAACCTCGCGGCCATGCTCCAAGCCCGCGGTGCGCAAGCCGAGGCGATCCAGAACTTCGAACTCGCGGTGCGTCTTCGCCCTCAAGACCCTACCGCCAATAATGCCCTGGGCGCGTCTCTCCTGGCCGCGGGGCGAATCGGCGAGGCCATACCATATCTGAATGCCGCGCTCCGGGCGCAGCCAGACAATTTTGACGCGCAGTACAATTTGGCAAGTGCTCTTGCTTCTCAGGATAAGTTCCTCGAGGCAATTGCGCACTATCGCGCCGCTATCCGCTTGCATCCGGACGACGCCAACGCGGAGGCCAACCTGGGTAACGCTCTGGCCGAAGCGGGCAAGCTCTCTGAGGCCAAGCTGCATTTTCAGCGCGCCCTGCGGATCGATCCCAATCACAAATTAGCACGCGAGAATCTCGAACAAATCAACCGCGATCCAAAGAATCTTCAGCAGTAACGGAGAGTTTGCTTATTCTTGAAGTTGCAAGAGTATCGGGACTGATGATCGTGCTTGAGCCAGTTGCACTAGAGGTTCCAACATTCGCAAAGTTCGCCATACGACCGACATTTTAGCGGCGGGACTATTGGCTGGTTTTCTGCCCGTCTGGGGTGTCGTTTCGGCGCATACGGCTTCGCAAAGAATGCCCCCTCAGTCGGGCAAGGCAGCGAAGCAAGAGTCGGACGGTTCACAAGATCCGGCGTTTGCCGAGGCGCGGCGCCTTTCACAGCAGGCCAAATTCGATGAGGCAATCGCGAAACTCGAGGCACTGGCAACAAATGACCCGAACTTGAGGGGACTTGCGCATGAGCTGGGGGTTACCTATTACAAGAAGAGCGACTATCTGAAGGCGGTGGCCAGCTTCAAGAAAGCGCTGGAGGAAGATCCTGGCGATAACGAAGCGGTGCAATTGATGGGGCTGTCGTATTACCTCGCTGGGCGGCCTGGGGAGGCCATAGCGCCGCTTGAAAAGGTCCAGACGTGGTACCCCAGCTCAAATGTCGATGCCTCCTACATTCTTGGAATTTGCTACCTGCAGACAAAAGACTATCCCAACGCGCGGAAGGCCTTCGCTAAGATGTTTGCTGTGCCGGCCGATTCCGCGGCCAGTTATCTGTTTACGGCTCGGATGTTGCTGCGGCAGGATTTTGGACCTGTTGCGGAGGAATACGCAAAAAAGGCGGTGGAAATGGATCCCAAGCTTCCGCTGGCACATTCGCTGCTCGGAGAGCTGTATCTCTATAAGTCCCGCATGCCGGAAGCCGTCGAGCAGTTTCAGAAGGAGCTGGAGCTGAATCCGGGGGAAGCGGCGGTGTATTACAAGCTGGCGGATGCTTATAGCCGATTGCAGAAATACGAGGAGGCGGAAAGACTTCTTCAGCGCTCCATCTGGCTGGATGCCACATCGACGGGGCCTTATATCCTGATGGGAAAGGTCCTGGAGAAGAAAGGCGAGACCGCCCTTGCCGTGCGCGCCTTACAGCGCGCCATCGCCATGGATCCCAATAACCCCATGCCTCACCATCTGCTCGGACAGGCCTATCGCGAATTGGGCCGGACCGAAGAGGCGGAGCGCGAACTTAAGTTGGCGGAGCAATTGCAGATTCATCAAGACGCAAAGCCTTGAGCAACGCAGTCGAGGCGTAGCAGAATCAGGGAGATCAACCGTGTTGAAACGCGCAAAGATTATCTTCCCCCTCGTCACGATCGGCCTTTGCCTCGCGGCAGGTCCCGGCCGGACACAGCAAGCTCCGGCGAAAAGTCCGAAAGCGGAGCACGCTCCTGAGAAGGCGCCGGACCCGTGGTGGAAGCACGCGGTCATTTACGAGATTTATCCGCGCAGCTTCCAGGATTCGAACGGTGACGGCGTCGGCGACATCAACGGGATTACTTCGCGCCTGGATTACCTTCGCGAGTTGGGCATCGATGCCATCTGGATTAGCCCCATGTACCCGTCACCCTTGGTGGATTTCGGTTACGACGTCTCCGACTACACAGCCATCGATCCTCTTTACGGCACACTGGCGGATTTCGACCGGTTAGTGAGTGAAGGGAAAAAACGAAATATCCGCGTGATCATGGATTTTGTTCCGAATCACACGTCGGACCAGCATGCCTGGTTTGCGGAATCGCGTTCTTCGCGTACAAACCCGAAGCGCAACTGGTACATCTGGCGAGACGGGAAAGGGTCTGGCGAGCCGCCCAACAACTGGCAATCGTGGTTTGGCCATTCCGCGTGGAAATTCGACCCAATCACCAACCAGTATTACTACCATCACTTCTACACGGAACAGCCCGATCTGAACTGGCGCAATCCCCAAGTCCGGAACGCCATGTACGACGCCATGCGCTTCTGGCTCGGCCGTGGCGTGGCAGGGTTTCGAATCGACGCCGTGTCGCGCTTGTTTGAAGACCCGAATCTGCATGACGACCCCATCCTGCCCGGGAAGAATGCTTATGGCGATCCAAATATCGCCCACAAATACACGGACAATTTGCCGGAGGTTCATCAGGTGCTCCGCGAAATGAGAAGCGTGGTGAACGAGTATCCAGGGGATGCAGTCCTGATCAGTGAGGCCGACGAACCGAATATCGCTGAACTCACGAAAATGTATGGCAGCAAGAACGATGAAATCCAGCTGCCGATGGATTTTCAGATTGCCGACGTCAACAAACTCTCCGCGCCGGATTTCCGCAGGCTACTGGATGAAATCGACCGGAACCCGGCAGGCGGGCAGCCCCACTATTTCTTCAGCAATCATGATCAGCCGCGCCAGTGGGATCGCTACGGGGACGGCGTCCACAACGATCAGATCGCCAAGCTCATGGCGGCGCTCCTTCTAACCACTCGCGCGACGCCACTTATGTACTACGGCGAAGAGATCGGCATGCGGACCACCGATCCCGTTCGCAAGGAAGACGTGCAGGATCCCATCGGACAACTCGGCTGGCCGCAGGAGAAGGGCCGCGACGGTGAACGCACGCCCATGCAATGGGACACCTCAAAGGACGCGGGGTTCAGCACGGCGGAGCGCCCTTGGCTGCCCGTGCCGCCCAGTTCGGCCGAATACAATGTGAAGGCCGAATCGCAAGATCCCAACTCCATTCTGTCCTTCTACAAACGGCTGCTCGCGTTGCGCCGGAGCGAGCCGGCATTGCGAGATGGAAAATATCTGCCCGTGGATCAAGGCAACCCGGATGTTCTCAGTTTTCTGCGCAAGACTCCCGGGAAAGGCGACTCGATTCTTGTTGTGCTTAACATGAGTGCTGAACCAAGGACGGTCAGCTTCGCTCTCGATGCTCACGGAGTCAGGGAAACTACTGCGAAGCCGCTAATTTCTGTTCCGAAAATTGCTCGTGAGTCGGCAGTCCTGGCTCATTTCACCGTTCCCGCTTTGGGAGTTTTTATCGGATCGGTTCACTGAGGAATTTCGCGATTTCGATAAGCACGCTGTATCCTCCGTTCTGGCAACTGCCAGCTGCGGACTATGGAACTCAGCTTTCCAGCTTGAAAATCCTTTCCAGCGGCAGCCACTTCTCCCCCGGCCGCGCTTCTGGCAAAGCCTTCTGAAACTTCCACATCAGCTTTTCCCACTCCTGCACTTTTTGATTCTTGCGGTCCGCCTCGGCTTTTTTCTCAAACGAAAAACTCTCGCTCACTTCCATGATCATGAACATTCGTGTCCCACGGAGATAAATTTCCAGGTCCTCGATTCCTGCTTCCTTGATGCTTTTCGTGATCTCCGGCCAGATTTTTTCGTGGTAACGCTTATATTCGGCAATCAGCTTTGCATCGTCCTTCAAATCGAGCGTCAAGCAGTAGCGTCTGCTCATAGCGGCGCGCCTTCATTTCCCAATGAAGCCCTCTCTAGCCCCGGTATGGCGGTGGGCTTGTATCCGGACAGCCCAAAATAAAGGATAAACACGTAGCACAGCAGCGGCACGAGGAACGCTCTCTGAATACTCGCCGC
This sequence comes from Acidobacteriota bacterium, assembly GCA_003224525.1. Lineage (GTDB taxonomy): Bacteria > Acidobacteriota > Terriglobia > Acidiferrales > UBA7541 > Acidiferrum. The sequence continues at coordinate 35,375 of QHZB01000065.1, forward strand.
ATCGGAAATGCGCCCCATGAGCGCAGGAAAAAAAGCGCCGCCCACGATCGCCATAACCAGTAGCGATGAACCGCGCTTGGTGAGCGCACCCAGATTCTTGATACTCAGCGCGAAGATCGTTGGGAACATGATGGAGTGAAAGAAACCGATGACCACAACCGCCCACACCGGTATAATTCCGGTAGCCAGCAAAGCGACTGCGGCACAAACGAGAGATGCTCCGGCAAAAAGAGACAGCAAGCGCGGCGCCGCAATCTTTTTCATCAGCGCCGAGCCGATGAACCGCCCGGCCATGAATCCCATCTGGTGCAGCAACAAGTACAGCGCTGCCACTTTCGCGGTTATTCCCGGAACCGAGAACTGCGCGTAGCGAATCACAAAGCTCGCTACTCCAACCTGAGCACCCACATAAAAGAATTGCGCGACGACGCCTTTCACCAGATGCGCGTGAGACAGCACGCTCTCCGCGCTCTTTTCCGTCCCGGCCGCTCCTACTTCCACGGCCGTTTCCTGTAAGTCGGGCAAGTGCGCCAGCTGAATCAGCACCGCAACAACCACGAAAATGGCGGCGATCATCAAGTAAGGACCCTTCACCGTGCTGGCTTCGGCGGCGCGGTACGCTCCCAGCTGCGCCGCACTCATTGCCGCAATCTGCGCCGGCGCGTACTCGACGCCCGTGAGAATGAAGGTTCGTCCGAGAATCGGCGAAAGTACTGCTCCCACCGCGTTGAACGACTGCGCAAAATTCAGCCGGCGCTCGGCGCTTGCCGCAGGGCCAAGGATGGTCACGTAAGGATTCGCGGCGACTTCGAGGAAGCTCTGCCCGCAAGCCATCACAAACAGCGCGAAAAGGAAGAAGCCGTAAACCCGCGAAGAGGATGCCGGCAGAAAGAGCACCGCGCCCGCGGCGCACAAAAAAAGACCCGCAAGGATTCCTTTCTTGTACCCAATCTTCTCCATCACCCGCCCGGCGGGAAAGGCCGCCAGGAAATACCCGCCAAAAAATGCCACCTGGATAAAGGAAGACTGAAAATCGGTAAGCCCGAAAGCCTTCTTCAGATGTGGGATGAGAATGTCGTTCAGGTTGACGCCGAAGGCCCACAAAAAAAACAGGCTGGTGATGAGAAGGAAAGGCGCCAGGAAGCGGCGCTCCGTTATGGGGACAGATCGGCCGCCGTTCGCCGCTGGGCCCGGGGAATTCGTCATCCCTAGTCTCCGTTATGTCAGCGCGCGGTCCAAATGCGCGTATCCGCCGTCAACGAACAGGTGCTGGCCGGTGATGTGACTCGCTTGCTCCGAGATCAGGAACAGCACCATGGCCGCGATCTCTTCCGCTTTCGTCATGCGCTTGCCTAGCGGAATCTTTGAAACAATTTCCGCCAGCTTCTGCTGCGGGTCGGGAAACGTCGCCAGCCACTGCTGATAAAGCGGCGTCATCACTTCCGCGGGCACCACCGCGTTGACGCGAATCCCGTGCGGAAGGAGCTCCGCAGCCCACTCGCGCGTGAGTCCCAGGATGGCTCCTTTCGAGGCCACGTAGCCCGAAGTTCCTCCCTGCCCGGTCACCGCTGTCTTCGAGCTGATGTTCACAATCGACCCGCGCGCTTTCTTCAGCGCCCCCACTGCGTGGTGCGCCATCGCGTAGTAATGGACCAGGTTGCGCTCCAGCGAAGCCACAAATTTCTCCGTTGAGCCATGCTCGAGCCCCACGCCGTCGTTGACCCCCGCATTGTTCACCAGCGCATCCAGCCGCCCCAGTTTCTGAATGGTCCCATCGACGACATTTGCACAGGCTTCCGGGGCGGAGAGTTCGGCAATAATCAGCCCGCTTTCGACCCTGCCCGCTCGCAACTCCGCGTGTAACTCTTCTCCAGCATTCTCATCACGGTCCACGATCACCGGAATCGCGCCTTCCGCGCCGCAACCGCGCACAATCGCCGCGCCGATTCCTTTTGCGCCGCCGGTAACCAGAACAACTTTTCCCTTTAGCCGCAGATCCATGATTTAGCCGCGCAAATTAAAAAAGCCGCCATCCAGCGGATCATTCTTCCTATCGGCTGCGACTTCGCCAATTTCTCATACATCTCTTTCTCTCGCCCCGGATAATTCTTCCTCAGGTAATCATCCACAAATGGCGTGTGCACGCGCGCCGGCGAAATGCAATTGCACCGGATATTGTGCTGCACGTAATCCTTGGCCACCGAATACGTCATCGCGATCACCGCGCCTTTGCTCATCGAGTACGCAAACCGGTCGGCGAGCGCAGCGGACCCCGCGATGGAAGCCATGTTGAGGATCACGCCGCCGCCGCTTGCCTTCATATGCCCGATGCACGCCTGCATGCCGTTGTAGATGCCTTTCACATTTACGCGAAAGAGTCGGTCGAAATCCTCCTCCGTCGTGCTCTCCACCGTCCCTACATGCGAAATCCCCGCGTTGTTCACCAGGATTTCGATACGCTCTCTAGCAAAAAGCCCCTTGAATACTTCCCGGACTTGCCGCTGGTCCGTAACATCGCACGAGTGCGCGGTCCCCTGCCCTCCCGCATCGGTGATCTGCCTCGCGATAGCTTCTGCCTGTTTTAGATTGATATCCGCGATTCGCACCGCGGCCCCATTCGCCGCGAAACGCAAGGCGACCGCCTGCCCGATGCCGCTGCCGCCGCCGGTCACGATGGCAACTTTGCCATCCAACCTGAAGTCTTTGGCGCCGCTGCTCGGATTCTTCAGAGCGAGATACCTCTTTTCCAGGGAATGAAATCTTCCTGGCCTTTCCCTTCTGCCTTCGTGCGCACCTCTCCGCTGGCGGTTTGGATGACAACCTCCAGTATCTCTTCACCCATCTGCTGGATGGTTTTCTCTCCGGAAATAATCCCGCCCGTGTCGACGTCGATGATGTCCCGCATCCTCTGAGCCAGCCCCGAATTCGTGGATAGTTTCACGACTGGCACGATCGGATTCCCCGTCGGTGTCCCCAGGCCGGTTGTGAACAGTACCACGTTTGCACCGGCGCCGACTTGCGCCGTTACGCATTCCACGTCGTTTCCCGGCGTGCACTGCAGGTTCAGCCCCGGCTCGGTCGAGTACTCTGGATAGTCCAGCACCGCCGTCACCGTGGAATTCCCGCCCTTTTTCGCCGCGCCGGCGGATTTCATCGCGTCCGTCAATAATCCGTCGCGCATGTTCCCCGGGCTAGGATTCATTTCAAATCCCGATCCCACCGCCTTGGCCCGCGCTCCGTAACTTTTCATCAGTTGCATGAACCGGTCCGCAACTTCCTTGCGCGCGCTTCGATTGATGAGTTCCTGCTCCACCCCGCACAATTCCGGAAACTCGGAGAGTATCGTTCGCCCGCCGAGTGCCGCCAGAATATCTGCCGTGTGCCCTATGGCTGGGTTCGCTGAGAGGCCGGAAAAACCGTCCGAGCCGCCGCATTTCAATCCGAGGCACAAGCTGGAAAGCGGTGCGCGCGTCCGCTGGCATCGATTCGCTTCCATCAAACCCAGAAACGTGTTTCGAATGGCCTCCGTCAGCATCGCCATTTCCGTTCCGCTCTGCTGCTGTTCCACGATCACCAGCGGCTTATCGAATTTCGGATT
>QHZB01000428.1 GCA_003224525.1 Acidobacteriota bacterium
ATCATCGCCGGCCGCGATTTCAATCAGCTCGACGGCCAGAGTAAAGATCCGGTAGTTATCGTCAGTAAAACTCTCGCTCAAAGAATGTTCCCCAACCAAGATGCCCTCAATCGACACGTCTATTGGACTGATCCCGTGATGAAATTCATCCCCGAGATTAGCACCGCGCCGCACCGCATCATTGGCGTCACTGCCGATATTGACGACGAACACGTCGTTCCTGGCCCTAGCCTCACTGTCTATAGCCCCTTTGAAGAGGGTCCAATCTTTGGCGGCCGCCTCTTCATCCACACCAGCGCAAACCCCTATTCTCTCGTCACGCCGATCACGCGGATCATCCGCGACATGTCGGTCGACCAACCCGTTGAACGCGCCGCTACCCTCGAAGACGTTCGTGCCGAAGTTCTCACTCCGGATCGTCTCAACACCGTGGTGTTCGGTGTCTTTGCGGCCGTCGCTCTTGCCATTGCCTTGGTCGGCGTTGCCGGCGTGCTGGCGTTCTCCGTCAGTGCGCGCACGCGCGAGTTCGGCATCCGGCTGGCGCTTGGATCGCAGCCACGTCATCTCCTAACGGGTGTCGTCGCCGAAGGCGCCGTGATGGCGGCCGCGGGGGTCGTCGCTGGCGCGGTGTCCGGATACGCGCTAGCGCGTTTGGCGGGCAGCTATTTCCTGGACATGCAGATGCCGAGTGCCGCGCCAGTGGTCGCCTCGGCGGTTGTTCTGCTGGCCGCCGCGGTCGTCGCGTCGGCGCTGCCGGCGGCGCGCGCCGCGCGCATCAACGTCATAGAGGCGCTGCGATCGGATTGATCTCCGGATTTCAGATCCGCGTGCCGGAGCGTGGAACGACGACGTGCCGGCTCCAAACAGTTTGCCGATAATTTTCGACTTTACTGGTCCAATCTGTGCACGCGCACCTAACCCCCAGCCTAGAAACGAGTTAAGCCTGCAGGGGCATCACGATTGATGGCAGTAAAGTCGCCTTTCAGGACAAGCGCTTTCGCCTATCCAGTTTGCGTCTTTTGATTTTCATCGGAGCTTTCCTCTACCAAAACCACGCCGGGCTTGTGCTATTCGCGGGACCCTCGTCAGAGTAATGAATGACGCCAAACTCATTTACGAAGAAACTCCGCCCCTGTCCGTTTTCCGGATTCGCAGCCAGGGAGAAAGTTGTTGAGCCGGGGACCGTGCATCCCACTCCTAAAACTGCGGGAGCCGGGCCGGGTGTGAATTGAAAGAAGTAGCCATTAGTTTGAGTTTGCGCCTGTGCTCCCCCGAGAAGTAAAGGCGCATCGCACGTCGCGGGTATGGCAATTCCGGTTCCGGCAAGCACTCCGGGGTCTACATAGCCATTGTGATAAATCTGGACATAGTACGCTTCTGCATTCTGGATTGCGCGGAGCGTAGAGAGTGCTTGACTGGCTTGCTGCGACATTCGCAGATGCATAAACGAAGGGGCGGACATGACAAGCAGCACGCCTAGAATGGAAACGACTATAAGCATTTCAAGCAAGAGAACGCTTCCGCGTTCTGAGATTTTTCCTCGCATAAAATCCTTTCGCCCGCTAAGAGTTCGATTGCGGACAAATCGTGCAGCTACCGATGGGCCATCTTCTGAGCCATAAGCAGAATAATCTTGCGATCTTGTTCGTTGGCTTTGCCCAACAGACGGCGAAGGTTGCTCAGAAATCGCGCCTCTTTGCCAGAACTGCCCCAAACATTTTCATCAGACGACTTGTACTTCGGAAGATTCGGTGGCTTGGGTGGCTCATCACCATCGTAGAAAAACTCATACATGGGAACTTCCAGTGCCCTGGCCATCTTCTCCAGCGTTTCAATGGAAGGAACAGTGTGGCCATTCTCGACGCGGGAGACATAGGACCCGAACAGGCCAGTGCGCTTCTTCATGTCGCCCTGAGAGAGTTTCTTTTCTGCACGGAGTGAACGAAGGCGGTCGCCAATAATCATGGCGGGATTATTTCATCGAAGAGTATCCAAAGCAAGTAGCAGCAACCTTTGAACCGTCGATAAGTCAGAACAAAAATGTGCGCGGCCTACTCCTGTTTTTCGAGCGTGGCATCCACCCTGGCGGTTACCCCTGCACCCACGGTCATGGTTCTTTCCCAAGTCTTGAAGCCTGACTTTCCCAGCTTAATCTTGTGGTCGCCAACTGCAAGTCGCAGTGACGAGGGAGTGCTGCCCATGAACCTGTCGTCCACGGTGATCTCGGCTCCGTCAGGAGTCGATTTGATGTCCACCATCGAGAGCGCGGCGTCCAAGCCCTTTTCATTTTGCGTTGCGGGCGCATCGGCGGTTGGCCGAACGGTCGCGGCCCCTGGTTCCGGACTGACCGCCGTCTGCGTCATAAATTTCTTCGGGTCTAGCGGAATATCCCCGTTGATGTAAGCAGTGATCTCGGTGCCTTTCGGAATTGTAATGTCTTTCCCATGGACGAGAAGAAAAAGAGGAGCTGCCGGAAAAAAGACAATGCTTGTCGCTACAATCGCCCCTGTTATTGCACCCTGATGGCCGCCGCCCTTCACATCTTTGACCGCCCGCAAAGCCACTTTCTCGCCAGAAGTAAGACGCACATTGTCAATGTTGATGTTGAGCTTGCCTGCTCGTCCCATTCTTCTCTTAGGTTGGGCCTCAGTTACCGTCGCCCACGCCGTACCTCCACGCGGAATCACAACGACATCGTGGACCTTCACTTCCTCAAGAACTTCGAAATCAACAGTTTCATTGACCTGCGCATCAGCGGACGAAATGTTCCTATTTATGCGGAGCTTGACCGGAGTTGAATCCTCTAAACCAAATGCAAGGGGTTGCTTGACGACCGGAGCTACCGGTTGAGGCTCTGGGGCAGCCTGTTTGGCATTCTTATCTTGCATTGTCTGCGTCGAGGCTAACACCGCATTCGGGAAAAGGAGTGAAACCGAAAGAATCAATGAACAAGTCGCCCTCATGGACTGAGCCTCCGTGGAGCCATCTGGAGATTTATTGTGCCAACAATGTACCCAAGGTGGAAAAGTGTCAAGGGATACTGCTAAATACTGCTATCGCGGTTGTTCACACAATGGTTGTTTCGGTAGGGTCGCGGCGCATGAACGAACAACTGTGGTAGGCTGAAAACCCGCTCCTTCTACCCCAAGCAATCCTCCGAGGGTAGAAAAATGAACAAGACACTTGAAACAATCAGAGGCAGTTGGATAACCAGAGCACACGAAATTGCAGAAGCGAATCACCAATATGTCCGCTCCGCCGCCGACCAAATTCCAGCCGATCTCCGCGAGAAATTTCTTTCAATCGCGGAGTGGGTCGAACATACCGAAGAATGGTCCGACAAAATAATCGACGGGGCATGCACAGACTCAGATCGTCGTGTAAATGAGATCATGTTTTTGGGAGCGCAGATTAAAATCTTGATTGAACCAATTCGTTTAACCAAAGACGTGGATTCGATACGACGGTTGCGAGCAGTCACCAGAGAAGCGATTGAGCGAATCGAAGAGCGTAAGCGGGAAGAGAAATTGAAATGATTGCAACAAGAAGGGACCACATTCACGCCGCCCGGAACTTCACTCTCATCGCACGCTGTCCCATAATTGCCGGAAGAGCCGCGCGTTTATCTGGACTCAGGCGCATTGCCGCAACGAGCATGTCAGTGCCACCGCTCGACTTGGAATTCGAGGGCTCCTACGCCTCGCCCTCTTCACCTGGTGGCTGCATGCACGGATGCCGCCGCTCATCCTCAGCATGGGCATCGCAGAACCACTTGTTGCACGACGTGCAGCGTACGGTCGCCGGGTATGTGCACGCCGCAGCATCAGACGACATGCCCTGACACGACCGCTCCAGGCCCACGCTCTCGTGTTCCTTTTCTCCCATCAACACGACACACCTCGTGCCGCCTCAGCGACCATGGTCTGATGTGCCCTGACGAGGCTAATCAGATGGCACACCAGTTCGAAGGAGGTGAATCACAACGGATAGGCCACGGCGAGACGCCTAGCGACGACCGCCGCGTGCCCTCGCCGTAGGGATTACTTGCAATCGGCACGCATGTCCTGGGCTGCGACAATCGCTTGGGCGGAACATGATCAGCGATGCGCTGTTCTCCCCGTGCCAGCAAGCGAGCCGGAAAGACTTAACAGAACGCGATGCCTGCATAAGTGCATGCTGGGCCTCCTCTATTTTAATTGCAAAGTTTCTTATTATCGGGTAAGGACCCCTTGCACCACGACTCCTGGTGAGGGGTTCATGGCTTTGATCTCTTTGCCGTCGCCGATGATAACCATGTTCCAGGTGCCGTCCGAATAGGTTGCGCACACGGTGCAGTCCGAGTTCACCGTATATGGTCCAGAATCAGTGACAGGAAAAATAGCGCCGCCGTAACTCAGCGTAAACGAGCGGGAAGTAGTCCATGCCCATCGAAGGAGAAAGTACCGGCTGCCGCCAGTGGAACGAATTCGGCAATTTGCTGCGGTTGTCCGCTGAACGAAGAGCTAGCCAACCCTCCGATAGCGAAACCGTAAACGCCCGTTATCGTAGAAGCGCTACATCCTTCATCTTTGGCTTGCGCGACATTGTGTTGTTCGACCATGACCACAGCCAGCAGCCATAGTCGTCACGATGGATATGCCCAGCAGAGACCTGTGTGTCCTTTTCATGGTGTGTCTCCTTTCCTTAGAATTCTGCTATCAGACAGCTAACTCGGAATCTCCTTGTTTACGTTCCAGAGGCGGCACGCATTCTACACCCACTTCCAAGGCAGTGGATGGTATCTAGGCGACGCACAGATGCCAAGTGCCAGACACTGAGGACTTGTCCGATTTCCGCGTTACCAGGAGTCGACTGTGCGGAGGCTGGATTGGCCCAATTGCGTTTTGGTCCTTCAGGGAACGCCTATTGGCTCGCACGAGCTAGCGATGCGCTTCAGTCCTACCGGGCTGCCACGCTGCTTGAGCATTTCGACATTCTTCGTTTGCTCGGCGAGAGGCGGAACGCAGAACGCTTCGCGTGGAGGGTCGAGCGTGTCCCAAGCCGGGTGTTCAGCTGCTTTAGCGGGAACACCCTGGAACCCTAAGACACCGGTCTGTTTGGCTGAGTTCCCAAAGTTTCAACAACAGAGTGGCCGTCCTGGCGCAAAAACGGTTGACGAATTGAGGCAGAGATTCGAGACTTTAGCGTATGACTCTTAGAGAGAGAGTGGAATGGCTGGCACGGATGACGCTGCTGGTGTTTATCCTGGCGTCGGCGGCGTTTTTGAGCGCGATCACGGCGATGCGGATTGCGATTCACGGTCGCGAAGTGACGATGCCGAACCTGGTGGGCAAAAATGTTTCGGAGGCGAGCCAGATGCTGCAATCGCGCGGGCTAGTACTGCGCGTGGCGGACCGGATTTACAGCGACCAGCCCATCAACGTGGTGGTGCGGCAGACACCGACGTCGGGCCTGCTGATGAAAGTGTCGCAGCAGGCGCATGTGGTGCTCAGCCTGGGGCAGCGGCA
>QHZB01000429.1 GCA_003224525.1 Acidobacteriota bacterium
CGCCGATGCGGGGCGAGAGAACGAAGCGTAGGACTCCGCTGCGCGTTTTCTTGTCGGAGCGCATGGCGCGGAGCAAAGCCGTTGCCGGAACGCCCGGCCAGGGCGGCAGAGGTCCCAGGCGGCGAATCAGCGCGACGATGCGAGAAACGTCGTCCGCGCGCGTCAAGCCAAGTTCGTGCCCGAGGAAGGCGGCGGCGATCATGCCCCAGGCTACCGCTTCACCGTGCTGATAGCGGCGGTATTTCGTCACGTTTTCGAGAGCATGCGCGAAGGTGTGACCAAAATTGAGGATTTCACGCAGGCCCGCTTCGCGTTCGTCGCGGCTCACCACGCGCGCTTTGATCTCCACGTTGCGCGGGATTAGAAAGCCGAGTGCTTGGCGATCCCGCCGCAGCACTTTGTCCATATCTTTCTCTAGAATCGCGAACATCCCCGCGTCCGCGACTATGGCGTGCTTGATGACCTCCGCAAGGCCGCCGCGGAATTCGCGATCGGAAAGAGTGCGCAACAGCACCGGATCGGTAAGCACCAACTTGGGCGGATAGAACAATCCGACAAGGTTCTTCCCTTCGGGAAGATTGACGCCCGTCTTCCCGCCGATCGAGCTGTCCACCTGGGAGACGAGCGTCGTCGGGATGTGCACGACCTTCACTCCGCGCAAAAACACAGCAGCGGCAAAACCGGCTACGTCGCCAACCACGCCGCCGCCAACCGCGACCACAAGCGATTGGCGATCTGCTCCTGCGCGGCAAAGGGAGCGGGTGATCCGTTCCACGCTGCGGAGATTCTTTGCGGATTCGGCGTCATCGAAGAGATGAATGGAGCCGCCTAACGAAAGCTGCAAGCCGCGCTGGACCGATTTTCCCACGGCGCGCCAGACTTTCGGAGAGGAAACGGCGTGCACACATGAAAATCGCCCGAGCGCGGCAATTTCCTGCGCGGCACGGCGAATCGCTCCCGCGCCCGAAACAACAAAGTAGGGGCCAGCCGACGATTTCACGAGAATGCGCTTCATTTTCACGGGCGAGACATTTTCAATGTAACACACGGCCCGCTGGCATCGCTTGCCAGGGCCGCCATTTTCATAGGCATAATTCCTTCGTGGTAACATACGGAGGCTCCAAACTCCCCACTCCCATGACGAACGTCCACAAAAACTATCGCGCCGATTACGCCGTGGTGGGCAGCGGAATCGCGGGCTTGCGCGCGGCCATCGAGCTGAGCGCGGCCGGAAGCGTCCTGGTTCTGGCGAAATCCAATTTAAGCGATTCCGCGACCGCTTGGGCACAGGGAGGGATCGCCGTGGCCCTCTCCGACGAAGATGAAATCGGACTACACGAACAGGACACCATCAATGCCGGTGATGGTTTGTGCCGCCCCGAGGCCGTGGCTCTGGTGGTCGAAGAAGGTCCGAAGTACATCACGCAGCTCATCGAGTGGGGGACGGAATTCGACCGGGCGGGAACGAAACTGGCTTTTACGCGCGAGGCGGCGCACAGCCGCTCGCGAATCTTGCATGCCCACGGCGACTCGACCGGCAGGGAGATCAGCCGGGCGCTGCTCGCGCGGGCGCATACGATTCCTCACCTGCACTTGCGCGCGCACGCTTTCACGACGGAATTGATTGTGGAGGGCGGGCGAGTCACGGGGCTGCGCTTCATCGATGAAACCGACGGCTCGCAGCACGAGTTGCGGGCCGGAGCGGTATTGCTGGCGACGGGCGGGCTGGGGCAAATCTACCGGGAGACGACGAATCCGGAGGTGGCCACCGGCGACGGCATGGCCATCGCTTATGAAGCAGGCGCCGTGCTGTCCGACATGGAGTTCGTGCAATTCCACCCGACGGCTTTGGCGGTCAAGGGTGCGCCGCGGTTTCTATTGTCCGAGGCGCTGCGCGGCGAAGGCGGGGTGCTGCGCAATATCGGCCTCGAACGATTCATGAAGCGTTACAACGAAGCGCAGGAGCTGGCTCCGCGGGACATCGTGGCGCGCGCGATTGTCAGCGAGATGCACCGCACCCAAAGCACGCATGTGTATCTGGATATGACGAAAAAGACCGAGGAGTTTCTGAAGAAACGGTTCCCGCGAATCTATGAGACCTGCGCGGGCTATGGCCTCGACCTGGCAACCGACATGGCCCCGGTTTGTCCCGCCGCGCACTATATGATGGGTGGAGTGAAGACTGATCTGTGGGGACGGAGTTCGCTTGCAGGCCTATATGCCGCGGGCGAGACGGCCGCGACGGGCGTGCACGGCGCCAACCGGCTGGCGAGCAATTCCCTGCTCGAAGGATTGGTTTTTGGGGCGCGCGCGGGGCAAGTGATGATCGAGGACGCGCCGGTCGGGAAGCGGAGCGGAGCGGCGTTGCCCGGCAGTCCTGCACCTCTGCCGGGAAATTGTTCAGCCGCGCAAAAGGAACCGCCAAAGGCTAATGCAAAGCCATCGCCGGCCTGCGCGACACTGACGAATATTCGAGACGTGATGTGGCGCGAGGTTGGGATTCTACGAAGCGGGAAAGAATTGGCGGATGCGATCAAGCAGTTGCAAGCGCTCGAGCCACCGAAACCGGAGAAGCCCGGGCGCGGGGGACACGAGCTGCAAAACATGCATACGCTGGCGTTGCTGATCGCGTGTTCGGGACTGGCGCGCGAAGAGAGCCGGGGGAGCCACTACCGGTCGGATTTCCCTTACCGGAATGATGAGGAGTTCGGGAAACACTCGGCGGTGCAAAAAGGAAAGGATGTGCGGTTCGAAACGTAGAAAAAAGCGCCTGCCCGGGAAGGCGGCCGATACTTCATTTGGATTGGAGCTGGTTCACACTTTCCAGGAAAACATGGCCAACCATGGCAAGCGTCCTTGGGCTAATCTTGTCGAGAGAATCTTGCGGCGTGTGCCAGTAACCGTTGTTCATAAAGTCCGCGATGACATCCATCGCGGGAACACCTCGCTTCAAGAAGGAATCGTGGTCGTCTTCGGCGGACGTCGAGTTATTCAGAAAAATGGCCGAGTACCCCAGCTTGGCTGCGGTGTTCCAAACGAGATCGATCAATGCCGGAGTGGAACTGGATTCACGCAAAAACCGGGCCTTGCGGCCGCCGACGATGTCCGCCAGCAGGAATGCTCTAATCTTCTTGATGTCGCCGCCGGCGGCAAAGCGGGCGGCCATCTGGCGGCTGCCGTAGCGGCTGTCGTTAGCGCTCCATTGCTTCATGGCCTCTTCGCCGTCGAAAAACGCGATCCAGATGGCATATTTGCCGTGTTGGCCGCAGAGCAGGCGCGCCAGCTCCAACATCAAGGCGGTGGAAGAGCCACCGTCATCGGCGCCGACGAAATTGTCCTTCAACAGCGTGTCGTAATGCGTAGCGAGAAGAATCACGCCGGGATTTTCGCCGGGAATTTTCACCAGAATGTTTTTCATCGCGAGGCGGCCGACGGGCGTGTCTGCGCCGAAAGAATCTGTCTCCGTGCTGCAGCCGTAGGCTTTTAGTTCGGTTTGCAGATAGTCCTGCAGCTGCACGATGGCCTGCGAGCCGGAAGGGCGCGGGCCGAAGCTGACCTGCTTGGCGACGTGCGCGAAGGCGCGTTTGCCATCGAAGCCTCCGGTCTTTTCCGGTGGAGGTGCCTCATCGGCGGTTTGCGGCGGAGCGGAAGCTGCTGCGCTAATGGGGAGCGGCTGCGTCGCAGCCCCGTTCGAATCGTTCCCAGTGGCCTTGCATCCCGTCAAACCGGTGGGAACGAGGCACGCAAACACTGCCGTAGGCAAAATTATTCTAGAAAACGAAATCATTTACCGTGCCTCCACCGCCGTAGCCAGCCGCCGCTCGCGCCGCCGCGTTACGATGGCGGAAACGGCAATCCCCACAAAATAAAGCCCGACCATGGGAGCCATGAAGATGAGCATGGTCATAGCATCGGGAGTGGGCGTCACGATGGCGGCCACGATCGCGATCACCAGAATGGCGTATCGGAAATTCTTCCAGAGAAATTTTGGCGTGACGATCCCAAAGAGCGACAAAAAGAAAATCAGGATCGGCAGTTCGAACACCAACCCGAGCCCAAGTAGCACTATCAGCGTTAAGTCGAAATACTCGTTGACGGTGATCATGGGCTTGATCGAACTAATGGGGCCTTGAAAACTCACCAGGAATCGCAAGATATACGGCAAGGTGACGAAGTAGCCGAAGGCGATCCCGGAGAGAAACAGAAACACAGTCGAGAAAAGAAATCCAGTAATCGCACTACGCTCGTGCTTGTACAAGGCGGGAGCAACGAAAAGCCAAATCTGGTAGAGAACAACGGGTGAGGCAAGGACAATTCCGATGTAGACGCCGAGGGTGATGTAAGTGTTCAAGTAGCCGGCTGGATGCGTATAGACCAGCGTGGGATCAAGGTGTGCTTCAGTCAGCGCCTTGATGATCGGCCTTATGATCCAGTTGATGATGTACTTCGAAACGTACACGCCGATGAAAGCGCCGATGCCGATGGCATAGAGCGAATAAATAATGCGCTTGCGAAGCTCGCTGAGGTGCTCGAAAAAGGTCATCGCTCCCGCGGGCTCTTCCGCTTGGGTGGTGATCTGCGAATTGGATTCGGGCTCTGGCACAGATTCAGGCCGGATGCTGGTTGTCATGGGGAGTTTCTTGGGAATTTGTGACCGCCGCGGCTTCGGTCTTGGTTTCGGATGGCCCCTCCGAAGTGCGCGGAACCGATTCGACGACCGGCGAGATCGCTAGATCCTCAGCTGTGCGCGTCTCTGTGTGAGCCTCGTTTGAGGACGTTTCTGCGTCTGCGGACCCGGCCGGCGCGAGGGGTGGGCTGGGCTCGGCGGCGGCAGAAGCGGCGACTGCTTCGGCGGCCCTCTTGCGCTCTGCTTGGAGGGCCTGACGCTCCATGTCGCGCATTTCCTCTTCAAACGCGCTCTTAAAGTCCGTGGAGGCCTTGCGAAACTCGGCCATGAGCTTGCCCAGACCGCGGGCGAGCTCCGGCAGCTTCTGTGGCCCGAAAACAACCAGAACCACGATAAACACCACAATCATGTGAGGAATGCTCAACATTGCGTCTAGGAGCCGTCTAAAGGGTCCATTGGCATCATAGAAAGGGTGTCAGCCGCTGTCAAACCGGAGTCTACGGCTTGTAAGGTGTGTTATAATTTTGGTTTGAGCTGTCACGCGAGGATAACGATGAATTCAGAGCGTCGCGGACTTGTAGTTGTCGTAGCTGTGCTGCTGGTATCCGCCGTATTGGGGGGGATCTACGGCCCCAACGTGCGCGCCACGACCGCTTCGGCGGATGATTATCAAACGGCCGTGCGAGACTTCACCCGAGTCCTGAACGTAGTGCAGAACAACTATGCCGACACTGTCGACGTAGATAAGGCCGTTTATCAGGGCGCCATACCTGGCATGCTGCGCATGCTAGACCCCCATTCGAGTTTCTTCGATGCCAAGCAGTTTGCCTTGCTCCGCGAGGACCAGCGCGGGAAATACTACGGTGTGGGCATGGTGGTCGCGCCTCGCGAGAATCATACGGTGGTGATGGCGCCCTACGTGGGAGCGCCGGCGTACAACGCGGGAATCCGGCCGGGCGACGTGATCGTCAAAGTCGACGAGAAGTCCACGGACGGACTGACCACCAGCGAAGTAGCGGACATGTTGAAGGGGCCGAAAGGCACGGTCGTCAAGATTACGGTTTCGCGCGAAGGTTACGCCGAACAGCTCGTTTTCACGGTGACGCGCGACGAGATTCCGCGGCATTCGGTGGATATCACGTTCATGCTGAAGCCGGGCGTTGGGTATATCCGGCTGTCGGGGTTTAACGAAACTACGGATCACGAAATTGCGGATGCGCTGAGACGCCTGAATGCGTCTTCTCTGGATGGCCTTATTCTGGACATGCGCGGGAACCCGGGCGGTTTGCTGAATGAGGCGGTCGCTGTGGGTGACATGTTCCTGGACAAGAACCAGTTGATCGTTTCTCACCATGGGCGGACATCGCCTGAGAGGCGGTATTACGCTGTGCGCGGCAATCAGGGCGTGACCGTGCCGCTGGTCATCCTGGTTAACAATAACTCGGCGTCGGCGACGGAAATTGTTTCCGGCGCGGTGCAGGACCACGACCGCGGGTTGATTGTGGGCGAGACGACGTTTGGCAAGGGCCTGGTGCAGACGGTGACACCGCTAAGCGAGAACACCGGACTGGCGTTGACGACCGCGCGGTACTACACGCCGAGCGGACGGCTGATTCAGCGGGACTACAAATCGATTTCGCTCTATGAATACCACTATGAACGCAAAGTGCCCGATCATCCGACGGAAGTGAAACTGACGGATAGCGGACGCCAGGTGACGGGCGGAGGCGGCATCACACCGGATATTGCCGTGCCTGCGCCGAAGCTGACGAAGTTCGAACAGTTGCTCTACCGCGACGACGTGTTCTTCCCCGCCGAAACGGGCGTGGGGGGGTTTACGCGTTTTTATCTCGGCAGCAAGCCCGCGATCAATAAAGATTTTGAGGCGGATGACAATGTGATGAGAACGTTCCGCGAGTATCTGAGCAAGCACAACGTCCGGTATACGGAGCCCGAGATGGCCGAGGGCCTCGAGTGGATCAAGCGGAAGATCAAGCAGGAAGTGTTTATGTCCAGCTTCGGACAGCAGGAGGGGTTTAAGGTACTGCTCGAAGCCGACCCACAAGTCCAGAAGGCCGTGGAAGCGATTCCCCAGGCGCGAGCGCTGTACCAGAATGCCAAGAAGATCGTGGCCCAGCGCGCGG
The DNA here is from genome assembly GCA_003224525.1 of Acidobacteriota bacterium. Classification (GTDB taxonomy): domain Bacteria; phylum Acidobacteriota; class Terriglobia; order Acidiferrales; family UBA7541; genus Acidiferrum. Next base: position 6,772 of record QHZB01000429.1, read on the forward strand.
GCGAGCCCGTCGAGCAGCCGTAAGGGCCAGTCGCAGAGTCCCGTTTTCGGTTATTGGGGCGCAGCATCCCGACCCAGTCGGGACAGGTGATGCGCCCCTACGTGTTTACGAACAATGGGCGTGTTGGCAAGCATCCGAGCCTTTGCTAAAATCGATTTGCTGCTCGTGGGCGAGTAGCTCAGCTGGGAGAGCGCCTCGTTCGCAATGAGGAGGCCGGGGGTTCGAATCCCCTCTCGTCCACCATCTTCAAAACGACCTCGAGCGTGTCAAAAGTCCTACCGCGGCACGCTCGGACTAAGTTCGCTATCGGATAGCTTCCGGTACCTCGTCATCCACGCCGAACGACATTGCCTATGCGCCGCCTCATCGGTAAACACTAGCCGGCAAGTCACCACCGATTGAAGGCTTGCCCGGAAAGTGAGACAGAGTGATACTTTGCAAATGCTGCGTGTCGAGAAGCACGTGCCCGGCGACTTCTGCTGGATCGAACTAGCCACCACAGACCAGACTTCGGCGAAGAAATTCTATTCCGAGCTCTTCGGCTGGGACATCCACGAATTTACCATGGCGCCGAACGACTTCTTTACCTTCAAGATGGACGGCTGCGATGTGGCAGCCGCGTATACGCTTCCCGCCGAGCAGCGGTCGCAAGGTGTTCCGGCTCACTGGAACCTTTATGTTGAGGTGGAGAATGCGGACGCCGCTGCCGGCCGTGCTGCGAAGCTAGGAGCGAAAGTGCTTGCCGCGCCGTTTGACGTGTTCGACGCGGGGCGAGTGGCAGTTCTGCAGGACCCCACGGGAGCAGTT
>QHZB01000430.1 GCA_003224525.1 Acidobacteriota bacterium
AGCGTACCCGCGGCCAAAGCAGACTTGGACATTGCATAGACCTGCGCACCGTTGAATCCGTTTGTCTGCAGGGACAATTCGTTTGTGGTGACGTAAAAACCATTGGCATCGGCGCCGAGTAGTGGCTGATCGCCAAAGCACGGGCAGTTAGTATGGTTCGGCGTACCATTGGTACCATCGTCGGTTGAATCCAGCGCGAACAAAAAATAGCTGCCCTTCGGATCTGAACTCTGACTGACCGCGATATGCAAATTAGAGTGGTTTGTAAAGGCACCCGTCGCAGGGTCGGTAGAGACCTCGAGCACACTCACGAACCAGCGTTGCATATCGGGGTCAAAGTAGCACCGGGGATCAGAAAGGAAAGGGCCTCGAACCCCGGTGCTGCGGTCTATCACCGGGGGCAGCCCAAAGAACGGACTAAGTGCGGCTGGCCCACTCACCCGAGTTCCCGAGGAATTATACACAGCCAGGGCTAGGTTGACCGTCTCCATAACAAAACCGTTCCCCACACACAGCCCTTGGTCCGGCGGCTCGAGGCTAACCTGATTGCCTGAGTTTGCGAACCGCTGGTCATAGTGCGTAAGGCCTGGAAAGCCTGAAAACCCTGGGTCTGGACTGACAACGGCTTGGCCGCTTAGGGTCGGAACACTAAGCGACTGACGCGCAAATGCCCGCCCACTCTTCATTGCAGGGCGGACGTCAGCAGCATTGTGGCCTGGGTGGTTGGGTTGTACTTCAAGACCAACCTGGGTCGCAATCATGCCTGCCTGTCCACTTAGGGTTGCAACACCGCGGAAGGTTAACTCTTGGTTTGGCTGGGACTGTTGACCGGGCAGAGTTGCACCTGCCAGCAGAGAGAAAAACACGAACACGAAAGCTTTCTTCGTTGTTATAGGATTTCCCCTAAGATGTTGGTTTTTTTGGATCCAAGCGTTCATGCTTTGTATTCTCCTTCGCTTGCTGCGAGCTTAGTCGTACCCTCAAAGAGTGATTTGGTCATTAAAGCGGCCCCTTGCGCTTTACATGGCTGGAACTCGCGCACCCGTCAGCCTCACGCGCTTGCGGAAGCTGGGCACGAAAATGGATGCTACCGCTGTGATTATCAAGCGGGTAAATTCTGGAGTCTAATGTAGAGGCGATACCCCATGCCAAATCGAGTTTCCCGAATCTCGGCGCATGAGTCTTTAGTTAGGCAGCCTATTCTTGTGAAGTATTCGCTCTGCTGCCATTCTCGATTCGGAACCATGGATTCGATATGCTTTCCCATTAAAAATCGAATAGGTTCAACCGGATGCAGGGCTCGGCATCTGTGAACCCGTCGCTGAAGTTGGAAAACCCTCTAAAATCGGAGTTTTTTCGAAACGGTCAAGCTGAGAATCTGTAATTTTGTACGGGCTCAGGTCGAGCCCCAGTTGTTTTTTGCGCCACCAACCGATAAACCGACAAGGCCACCCAACCTCTCTTCCTCAGTAAATTTCGCACCGGGAATTACGGTGTTTCCTGTATTGCCTGGTCTTGCCGGTCAAGCTATCGGTATGTGTCTCAGACTAATATTCTGGGTGCGAAAAGACTCTTATCGGCAGTTCGTGTTGATGGACGGCGCTGGAACTGTGCTTAAGGCAAGGTATTGATGCTCGGGGCGAATCCGTTGGTCCGAGACAACGTGCTCATTTTGCTGGGCGCGATGGCGTATCACTGCGTCTTCGCTCCTAGCCTCAAAGAGGCGCTGGTATTGCATGAGAAGGAGAAACCCGATGCCGCCATCCTTGGCCCCCAGCAGGCCGACTCTTCGCCCGCCGGAACGGTGGCCGCCTTCCACAGGAAATTCCCCGGTTTGCGAGGTCGCACAATTGTTCTCACGGGCGAACAGGCAACTCCCGAGCTCCTTAAAGTGCTCGATGCATATTCGCTTCCACAGGTTCCCCTGCATCTGCTTCGGCTAGAGCTATGGCCTTGCTTGGATTCCTTGCTCATTCGAAATATCGTGCCCCAGCAAGTAACGGGCAACGCGCGACTTGTCTTGATAGCTTTCTCCAGCCAGTATCCGATCCGAAAGAGATCCGCACGAAGACCACACAAGAGCCCCAATTGCAAGGACAACCGGGAAGTCGAACTCAGAAAGACGTGCTTCCCAAGGATCAAAGACAAGGAAAGGCGGTAAGCCATGAAGTTCAAGACGCTGTGTGTTCTTCTGCTACTCTGCGGGCTCGGGCCCGTCCGAGCCGCTGGCGACCAACGGTTTATCGTCCGCTCGACTCGTAGTCTCGGGGTCCTTCAGGAGGTTTGCAACCCACCATTGTTGCCCCCAGTCTGCACTGTGGTGGGCGGGCTGGGAGATCCCCAGGGGCAACTTTTTCTGATCACCAGTCCGCTTGACCTAACCACTCTGCTCAATCTCCTGGGTAATCCACTGGGAATCGTGAATGCCGAAGTGGACCAATTGCTCAATCTGATCGGCGGCCTGAATCGCGTGACCACACCGCCTGCCGCCCTCTTTGACTCAGCTCCAGTAACCTATTACAACTCAACAGTTTGGAACGGCTATGTGGACCAACCTGCGGCGGAAATAGTGCACGTCTCGGGCGCTCAAACGCAGTTTCAAGTCGCCGGCAGCGGGATTGTCGCCGACATCGATACCGGAATTGATCCTGATCATCCAGCGTTCGCAGGTATTCTTCTCCAAGGCTACGACTTCACCCGCAACCAGCAGGGGGCCTCTGAGCTAAACGATTTGTCTCCAGCGGATTTTTCCTCCCCGCCGCCGCCTTGTCCGCCTGCGGTGTGCCAGCCGGCGACCGTAAATCAATCCACTGCGGCAGTGCTGGACCAATCGACGGTGGCGGTGCTTGACGGAAATGTGCAATATGCGGCGTTCGGCCATGGCACGATGGTCATGGGTGTGATCCATCTGGTTGCTCCGAAGGCCTACCTCTTGCCGTTGAAAACCTTCAAATCGGACGGGACAGGTTTCCTCTCCGACATCGTGCGGGCGATCTATTACGGCGTGCAGAGCAACGCCAATGTGATCAACATGAGCTTTGACACTAAGACGTCGTCCGTCGAGCTATCCAAGGCTTTGGACTACGCCAACCAGCAAGGTGTAATTTGTGCCTCGTCGGCAGGGAACGACGGGCAGGCCGAAATGGTATATCCCGCCGGGCTGCAAAACGATGTGATGGGAGTCGCTTCCACCAACGACCTTGATCAGCGCTCCTATTTTTCCAACTTCGGTGATTCCGTTGTGTGGATAGATGCTCCCGGTGAAGCCATCGTTACGACTTATCCATTTAGCACGTATGCCGCTGGATGGGGGACTTCCTTTAGCGCGCCCTTCGTTTCTGGAGGGGCTGCACTTTTGCGGAATCTGCAACCGAGCACCAATGAGTCGCAGGCCGCCGCCGCTGTGGCCCACGCAGTCTGGATTGCTCCGGAAATGGGCAACGGCCGGTTGGACTTAGTCGAGGCGCTGTCCGCAGCAGGCGTGACGCGCGACTTTTCTATTCCTGTGTCTCGTTCGCGCAAGACGATCCGCCGCGGTACCAGCGGGAGATATGCGGTTACGGTTGCTGCGCTGGGGAGCTTCACAGGAACTGTAACTCTCAGCGTGACCGGCTTGCCTCGCCGTACGTCGGCTGCTTTCAATCCGCCTTCGATCAACGGCTTCGGCTCTTCTGTGCTCACCCTGTACGTGGGATACAGAGCGCAGCCTGGAACATACAGACTCACCATTACGGGGACAAGCGGAAGTCTCGTGCATTCAGCTAACGCTATTTTGCAGATTCAATAGAGTTGTGCAGCGCAAAACTTCCGTCCAGGTTCGCCGTCTGACGGAACCAGGAGACAAACCATCCACTCAACCTCCATAGCGTGCAGCCACAAAAACAACACTTGACTTCTACATATTGTAATAGTAGATGTACAGACGTAGATAGTAGATAAAATGGGCGAACCCAAGTTAACGAAGCTCGAACTTCAGATCATGGAAGCGCTTTGGACGCGGGCCCATGTCTCCATCCGTGAGATTCAAGAGACTTTTCCCGAAAGAGACAGACCTGCTTACACAACGATCCAGACAACCGTTTATCGGCTGGAGAGGAAAAAGGCCGTGCGCCGCGTGAAGAAGGTTGGCAACTTTCACGTTTTCGAGGCTACGATGACACGCAATGCCGCGCAGCGGAAGTTGATCGACGATCTCTTAAGCCTGTTTGGCGGACGTACGCAACCCGTCATGGCACGCCTGATCGAATCCGGTCGACTCACGCTTCAGGATGTAAAGGAAGCTGAGAAGACTCTCCGAAAACTTGAGAGGATGGACAAATCGAAATGACTTTTGACTATTTGTCCACGATGTGGGGGGGGCCATCGCATCTGTGCTCGGTAACCACCTATGGCAGTCGACCCTATTCGCGATCGCATTAGGATTATTATTCACATTGTTCTTGCGCAAGAACCAGGCGCGAGCTCGCTACCGGCTCTGGTTTGCAGTGTCGGTAAAATTCCTGATTCCCTTGTCATTACTAGTCGCTATTGGGAGCCATCTACCGTGGCCACGAGGCTCGGCGGGAATGCATGCAGGGCTGTACGTCGCGATGGAGCAGGTCAGCCAACCCTTCACACCGTCGACGATGCCGGTGATCTCTCCACCGACTCCGTCGACAGTTTCCCAGAGTATGGCTCATCTGCTTCCAGGCCTTTTTATAGCCGCGTGGCTCTGCGGATTTGTGATGGTTCTTTGCTTATGGTGTGTGCGTTGGAGTCAGATTTCCCGAGCCATTCGGGAAGCCATGCCATTACGCGAAGGGCGCGAAGTGGAAGCGCTGCTCCGGATCGAGTGTATTACAGGAATGCAGCAACGAATCGAACTGCTATCGTCGCGAGCTTCTCTGGAACCTGGAATTTTCGGCATCGCCCAGCCCGTTTTGGTATGACCGGAGGGTATCTCCGAACGTCTCGACGATGCGCATCTGGAAGCCATTCTTGCCCACGAATTGTGGCACGTACGCCGTCGCGACAATCTGGTCGCTACAATGCACATGGTGGTGGAAGCCATCTTCTGGTTTCTCCTGGGTTCATGGGATATCCCTTTGGAAACATGCCCTGAGCTAGCGACTCCGGCGATCCCGGGACGCCCTTCGCAATTTCGGTCGTACCCGGATGCTGCCTTCCGCCGGTAAGACGGCGTCGGCATCGCAACAATGGTTAGATTTCGGAGCTGAACCTTCACGGCCTGCTTCCTTGCTGTGTACGCTTCACACCCACCAGTCACCCGGTGAATGGCAACACTCGCTACCGGCCTGCTCGCTAGCTTTGACCGGACGGGGCTCGCACCCGTTGGATTTCATTAAATGGTTTCCCCTACTTCATTGCTGGTTCCTCCACTTCCACGCTTATCCCAGCGCGACTTACCGAAAACCTCGTCTGGCCCGCAAAGACACGTTTTTCATCAGCGTCACCGCATCGAATTTCTCCTACAGCAACGGAGGATTCATCACCGACGGCAACATCCAAATACACAAGGAGTAGAGCCGTACAGGCTCATACCCCGGGGAATGCACGAGCGGCCGGATCTCATCCCGACGCAGCCGGGCGGTGGTATTAGGTATTAATAGAGAGGCGTGCGCGAACCGAAGCAAGATATCCCCCCACACAAACCTGCGTCTCCACTGTGAACCTCACCACTGTGCACGTGCGGAGACACGTCGCGCGGGAACTGGGAGATCTCGTGTCTGCCCAGGGCCACTGGTGCTTTGGGAAGCATCGGGAAGTGTAAGCTGAGCTTGGAGGAGCAGACGAATTCCTTCGATTGCGTAATAACAAATGGGACAATGAGAGCGCTTTTGAACCCACGTGCACATGGTCGACCGTGCGTGCATCGGAAGGTGCTTCAGCTACTAAAATTATGAGCCCGCTTCGGGAGTACGTCGTCAAGCCCGAGGATCTGCCGATATGGGAAATCTATCAGTGCGACTATGACGATCTGGCCAAGCCATGCATCCGCCAGTTGGCGGTAGGGGAGATGAACGAGCAGCTCGGGTACCACCCGCCGAAGGAATAGCACGGGCGGAACGCTGCCGCAAACACGATGTCTGTCCACTGTTCTACCCCCCCACTCTAAAAGTCAAAACGGAAACCAAACTGCCATCTCCTCATTTGAGCCAGCGCGGCAAGGCCGGTGATCTTGCCACCTGACGGCGAGTCCACAAGCGTGTTTGGCTGTCCAAGATTCACGTGATTGAAAACATTGAATAACTCCGCTCGGAATTGACCACTGAGGGTTTCGGTTATTGCGAAACGCTTGCTTAAAGAGGCGTCGGCATTGAAAAAGTGGGGTCCGAAAAACGAATTGCGAGCCACAGTTCCGAATGTTCCGCGTTGCGGTCGAGTCCAGGGACCACGGGTGCAGCCATTGGCGTCTAACCGCATCGTTGAGGTCGTGCAGCCTGACGCAGCTCCGGACGTCGTAGTTGCGAACCATTCGAAGCGCCCGGGATCTGAAACGTGGGCATCACCAACCAGAGTGGCGCGGCACGGCCCGGTGTCTCTATCAGAACCACAGTCGAGATAAGAGGGCGTGAACGGCAGGCCAGATTGCCACGTCCAAATTCCGGCGAGCTGCCAGCCCCCAATCACATAATCCACAGGTCGCGAAACGTCACGAAAGAAGGTGCGGCCTCGGCCAAACGGAAGTTCATACGTATGGTTCAGGTTAAAAACGTGGAGGCGTACACCATCCGCCCGGCCATACCCGACACGAGGATTCCAGAAGAAATAGCTGTTTTCGAAATCGAAGGCGCTGCCCCAAGTGTAATTTCCCTGAAAGGTCATGCCGTTCGAGAAGCGTTTTTCCGCGCGAAGCTGCAGGGAATTGAATTTTACGCTGGCGTCGTCACTGAAATATTTTATGGACTGAGTCCAGCCAAGCTGTCCGGACGGACATGTCGGGCAAGGTTTGGTAAAGAAAAATCTGCGCTGGTTGGTGCTGAGAGTTCCGAAACCCACAACGGTTGGCTGGTTGATGTTGTAATTCGTGCCTCCAGGGGTTACGTGCTCGCCCTTGTTTCCAACGTATGCAGCAGAAACGATAAGTGTGGGAGTGAGCTGTCGCTCCACCGTGAGGTTCCAGGCATCCACGGTGGGCAGTCTCATGGTGTTGTCGCTGGTCAGAGGCAAGACATTGGGATTGATCTTATCGGGCAAGATTGGGTTTCCATTGGGCCCCTTCGGCTGCGCCGCCAGAATCGTGGACGGATTAAGTGGCGGAGGGCCCTGCGCTAAGGTGAAAACGGACTGCCAGGGTTGGCCGGGATTCAATGACTGATTAGCGAGTACCGGCAGGTTCTGGGTGACGTTGTGCCCGAATGACACGCCGAAGACACCTACGTCAAACGACCTTCCGTAACCCATACGCACAACTGTCTTCGGTGTGACCTGGTAGGCCACCCCCAGGCGTGGCGCAAAATGCGTCAGAGCAGTATTGATGTTCCCATTGAGGTCCGCGCCGTTTTGCCCGGCAATCAGTACCTCGCCTGTGCTCAGGTTCTGGAAGCCGCCATTACTGGAGCCGTTCACATATTGGGGGAAGTAAATCTCCCAGCGCAGCCCGTAACTTACGGTCAACTTTCGGCCGACTCTCCAGGTGTCCTGAGCGTAGGTAAAGAAACGATTCTGCCTCTCGGCTGCGCTCGTGGAATTGCTAACGTACCGCGCGAACGATTGCACCTGGCCCAAAAGAAAGGACGCCAAGGACAGTCCCCCTCCGCTGGGACCTGACGTAGTTACCGGGTCAAAGAACAGTTCGCCAGAACGGTGGGAGTCGCTCGGGACTCGTAGATTCTGAGCGTGGCGGAAATCCGCCCCGACCTTAAGCGCATGATTCCCGAACGTGCGTGTCACGTTACCGACCCACTGAAACTCGTTCTCCTGCTCATTCAACGGGCAGTTGCACTGGTTGCCCATATTGTTTCGGTTCAGGGAGTATCCGAAAAAAAAGCCTCCGGTACCGTTCAAAAAGAAAGCCGGCATGCCGGACGTGTAATAGCTGTCGAGGTTCAAGCCCGGAAGACCCGCGTCCTTGGCCGGAGACGTGCCTAGCCCGTTGGGATTCACGAGCACCCGATAGCGGAAAAAGCCGAAACGGAAATCTCCGACCCAATTCGGTGTCGGCGAATAATCCACACCATAAGCCAAGCTTTGATTGCGGAGCGAGGAGGTGCCGGCGAAATTCGCTGTGGGGAAGTTTTGGCCTCCAGCCGCAAACCCGAAAGCGCCGGGAGCCGCTTGAGCGTACTGGAGGAGGCTGTACCTCCCGAACATGTGCAGCTTCTCCGTTTGGTAGCGATCCGCCCGCACGTTGAAGGAGTCGCTGTTCACGATCCCGCTTCCAGAGCCAACGTAGTTAGGATCTGTTGGGAGAGCGCCGAGGAAATTGGGAAGCGGTATGAATTGCAGCAAGGCTTGCGCTTGCGGTGAAAGCAAAGTACCAGAAATAATGCCTCCGGCAAACTGCTGTCGGCTGGCCGGCGGCACGTTACATCCCGTGGCGTCGCATGGATTGAAAATCGGCACGCCTAAACCGCTCAGATTGCCAGAACGCTCCGCCGCGGTGGGCACGCGGACCAGCACCGAATCTCCATTCTTCTGTCGGCTTCCCTGGTAATCGCCAAAGATGAATGTCTTATCTTTCTGAATGGGCCCGCCAAGGGAGCCACCGAATTGATTCCAGAGCGTCCCGGGTATAAATCGGCCATTCGGGCCCGGCGGTGATTGTTTGAAGGGGTCGCGGGCGCTCAGATTATTGTCACGCCGGTACCAAAACGCGCTGCCATGGAAGGAATTCGTGCCTGACTTAGTCTGCATGGAAATGACCGCCTGACTCGCCTGGCCAAACTCGGCGTCGTAGGCTGTCGTAGTGATCTTCAATTCCGAAACGGCATCAAAGTTCGGTGTGATGATGGGTTCACCCAAAACGGAGTCGCGGTTGTCCGTGCCATCCAGTTGAAATGCAATGCCGCCCCAGTACTGGCCGCCAATTTTGGGGCGATAAACGTCATGGGGCTGCTCGCTAGCGGCCGTGGTGCCGCTGGCCTGAACGCCGGGTATAAGAAAATAAAGCTGGCTCATATCGCGCTGCAGCACCGGCAATTCCTGCACGGTTTTCTGAGTGATGGTATCGGAAACGTCGGACCGCTCAGTCTTAAGCAACGGCA
>QHZB01000431.1 GCA_003224525.1 Acidobacteriota bacterium
CCTTAGCCGGTAGCCTTTTTTTTGAGGTTTGTGTGTTTCATTTATATAAATGAATCAAGAAAAGGACCTTCTTTCCGCCGTCCGGGAGCTCGTCGATGCGCACTTCTCCGACCTCCGCCGCACGGTGCGCAAGAACCTCGCCCGTCTGACTTGCGCCTTCCTCCACTTGGCCTGGAGCATCCGTTTCGGCTACGGCGGACTGCACCTCACTTCCATCGCCCGTGTCCTACCCCAAGGCAAGAAGTTTAAAAGCAGCTATAAATGGCTCTCGCGCTTCTTGAAATGTAAGTACTTTGACGCTTCCAGCCTGGCCGAGTGCATGCTGGCGGTGATCTTGGGGAACAAGCCGCCAGGTTGGGTGATCGTGCTGGTCGACCAAACCACCGTGAATGGCGTTGAGGTCGTCAATGCGGCCATCCCGTTTCAAGGGCGAGCCGTGCCGGTCGCGTGGGTGGACTTTGAATATCCTTGGAAGACGGTCGATCCCGCTTCGCAAAACACCATCGAACGTTACCTGCTCACCTGGTTGGGGCTGGCGGTCCCGCGCGGGGTCCGACTGATCTTGATTTTTGACCGCGGCTACGCCCGCGTGGAGTTGATCAAGGATTTAAAGCACGGCCAGCAGCCGTTTCTCATTCGCGCTCGCCGCAAAGTGATCGTGCAGACCAAAGTGCGGGGCCGCCAGCGACGGCTGAGCTTGGGGCGGCTGCCCCATCGCCTGGGCCGTGCGCTCCGTTATCGCCACGTCCTCTACCACAGTCAAAAAGCCGAACCGGTAGACGTGATCGTGTATCGCGGGAAAGGATTTCAAGAGCCGTGGTTTTTAATCGTGCCGCCGGATTCCGAAGCTTGGCTCCCCACCGAAGAAGTAGTCCGGCTGTATCGGCAACGCATGCAAATCGAGCAGTGTTTTCGCGATTGGAAAAGCCACCTGGGGCTGCGCGGCTTGCACCTGCAGGTGCAAAAATCCGAGCGCCTGCTGCGGGTGCTGATGGGATTCACCCTCGCTTATTTGATCGTTCTGCTGTTAGGGGCAGATCCGTTCGCCGAAAA
>QHZB01000432.1 GCA_003224525.1 Acidobacteriota bacterium
TGAACAGCAGCGACGTAAGCCGCGCCACGGAACCTGCAAGGTTCTCAGCGTACTGTCCATCGCTTTGCAGGTGCTCTGCGATGCGCGTTGGGAGCAACGAGCGCGAAAACGCTTGATCGAGATTCTCGCGCGACTGGCGCAGGGGCGTGGAGTGGCGCTGCTGCCGGCCTTCTCGCCCTAACCAGCAGAGCTCGCGCTCTTCTCGCCATCCTCGATCCTCTTCCCCGATCAGTGTGGGAGAAATTGTCTGCGGTGCTCCCGAGTTCGGAATGCCGAGTCGCTCTTGCCGAAAGAAACCACTCCGTCTGTCTGGTTTCCGAGAATGCCTCAACACTACGTCAGTTTCTGTGCGGAAGAGAGTTCATCGCCCGCGAATAAATTTCGCCAGGGACCGCGACAGCCGCATCGAAACTAGTGGTCGCATGAATACTCCGCGAGAGCGCCCAAATACTGGGGGAGGGCAAGACTCCTCTACGGTTGACATGAATACATATCTGGGATATTTGTCTAGAGGGCAGTAAACACGTTTGCATGTGTTCCGAGTAGGAGAACATCCATGATTATTGGTGATCGCCTTCGCGCACTCCGCGAGGACAAGAAACTCTCCCAAGGTGACATCGAAAAGAGAACGGGCCTTCTCCGGTGCTATATCTCTCGCGTCGAGAATGGTCATACTGTTCCCGCGATTGAAACGCTGGAGAAAATGGCTCGTGCTTTCGAGGTCCCTCTCTATCAACTCTTTTACGACGGCGAAGAGCCGCCTCAAGTCCCAAATCTGCTCAAGCGGAAGTCATCTGACGAAAACGCTTGGGGTAACTCAGGCAAGGATGCACGGTATCTAAACAAGCTTCGCCGCGTGTTGAGCAAGACCGACGAGGAAAACCGCAAGCTCGTGATGCATATGGCCCAGAAAATGGCTGGTCGCTAGAGTCTCTTCTCGCTCCACAAGTCCCAGAGGAGTTTGACCGTGGCCGTGTCCGGTAACGGCAGCGTTTATAAGGCATTGGGTCCATTTAGCTGATGCGAAACCCCGCTCCCGACAGTCAACTGGTGTGATCGGTCGTTTGCGATGACTGCTGTACGGAGTGTTCTAGAGTGGACAGGTTCAGGAAAAGTCTTGCGGTAGCCTGTCCAAATGAGAATGAATGACATGACACCCCAGTTGCTTCACTCTGTACCCTGTCCTCGTGTGGGGTTCATTCCGGAATGCGTTGTTTGCTGCATTCAGGTCACCTATGCAACGAACCACACATCGACCGAAAGCTTACTGCGATTGAGGCTGTTGAAACGAAGGGAATTCAGCGTCGTCAAGGATCGAAACCCGGCAAATAACTGCCAAGAGGAACAGAGCACGCATGCTGGCGCCAGCGGATAGGGCCTGATAGGGGCATTGTCCCCTAGACCCACCGCCGTTCTATGCAGATCGCAAACGCCCGCGAAGGCTTCCCATCTGAATTTCTGTCATGGAGCAAGACGACAGGAGGGTACAACATACGATTAAGTTTCTTTACCGCCTCTGCGCGAGGTCTGAGTCTTCTTACGCTCGGTACGGACTAATTCTCCCATTTGACCGAGCGATCCAGGAATTCTACACCCCGGCAAAAGCACCCTCCCCCGTTTTTGCGCCGGGAATAAACCACAGTTCCTATTTGCGGAAACTCACCCGTCAATGGGGCAATAAGCGCTTCTTCGCCAGACCGCCAGGACCGCTTGCTGATTACCCGGGCACCGTGGGGACTGACGTTTTCCGTAACCGTTCGTTCACGGGCGCGGGGTCCTCCCAGCTTGCGAGGTAGACGGGAACTGACAAATTGAGGCGCTTCTCGATCTCAAGTCTGCCATCAAAAGGTTTTCCATTTGTTATCGGATCTTTGGCGCTGGGAAGAACCGTCAATAACTCACTCATGTAACATTATCTTGACTTGCTCGATTTCTGTTCGAATGTGGTTGCCCCGCCCTCCTGCCGTACGCATTCTCTGAGCGAGACATTACGCCGGACCGCAGAATGGATGGGCTCACTCGTCGAGACGCGCAGTCCCCACTGGCGGGTCTTTATACCTAACAAATTACTACTCATGATCGATTGAGCCGTCAATCGGTAAAAAACTTTAAATCGCCGCTCAGGTGATTCCCCGATGTGACACATCAAGGGGTTATCTCCCTTCCGCAGAGAGCAAGTCTCTATCATTTTAGCCCTGGGCCTCCCCTTATTCTTGAGGAGTTGTCGTCCATGAAACCGATAGAACGACGCCGCACGGAACGCTTCAACCTCAGAATCGGGCTCAGTGTTTCCCTCCTAAACTCCGGAGCGCGAGAGCAGAGCACCGAGACGCTCAATATCTCCGCAGGAGGCATGCACTTTGCGACGAATTTGTCTCTACGCCGAAGCACCGCAGTGCAGCTCCACTTCAGGATGCCAGAGGAAATCAGCCACGTGCCTGCAACCGATTGGGTTTGTATCGGTCACGTGGTCCATATGAAGACTGTCAATTCTCCCAACGGTTCACTGAGTGTGGGCGTGCAGTTTGATTGCTACGAGGTCGTGTCCACTGAGTCCTTGGCGGGTCGGGCCAGATCACGCGGAAATGATGTTCGCAATTCGGACGAATAATCATTTTATGATTTTCCATTTGGAACTCCTGCATCGTGGATTTGTGCAGGTAGGAGAAGCGGGAAAGGCAGTTTACCTTTTCCGGTCCGACAAATCCATTGTCCGGTGTTAATCGGGACTTGACGGAGTAAAGCAGCTTCTCGCTATCAGCGCGGGTTTACGCGGGGGGTAGGTCTTACGGGTGAATCATCTGGCCCTTGGACGGCCTCTCTAACCGCGATGAAGTCCCTAACGACAAGTAGCGTCTTCGAAGAGTCGATGCCAATGCCGATCAACGTTTGCCGGAGACGGCTTGCCAAACCAGCGTTGCTGGTTCCCGTTCTACGCATCACTTCGACAATGCACTCCCGCATCGCTGTTGTCTGGGCACTGTTCGGTTGCTTGCCGATCAACTCTCGTGTGAGTTTGTCCGTAAAGCTCACTACAACGGGCCACGGTGGTCGGTCACCGTCCTCTGCAAATCTCATCATTACGTGCGCAAGCCCTTGGCTTAGATGACTCTGCCACGCGCGCCCTTCCTTCGACGTCACCAGTGTCGAGTCTAGGGCTTGCTCCGGGGTTGATGACACCTGCTTCACCCGCAATCCTCCGCCCGCCGATTTAAATTCGTCCTGGCGAACTGACTGAGGACCGGCGGGATTGAACTGAGCTGCTGCTGGACGTGGAGAGTAAATCGAGGGGAGTAAGACAGAGAGAGCAGAAACCATTCCAATTCGCATACTCTATCTCCTGTGCGGAGTTTAGCACAAATAAGAGATTTGGGGATGTGCGAAGCTGGCTTACCCTGGCTTACGGATTGTGTGGAGAGGGTTATGGCTCGCCAAAAATCTCATCCGCGTTCAAGTGGAAGTTGCGCTCGGAGGCACAATTCTATTGTTTGTTGTTCCACAAGTCCCAAAAGAGTTTCGCCGTGGCTGGCCCATGCCCCGCATAGTGGTTGTTGCTGAAAGCAAAAATTTTCAACACTTTGGTATTACTCACTAGCGATTTGAATACCGTGACCCAATTTTTCAAGTCGCTAGTGCGGTCAACAATCGTCTTATCCCACGTCTTCGTTTGCTCCTCGATGCCTTTGCGGTCTCCAAGCCAGCGAACATAAGTGAAGTCCGCTGTAACCAGATCGAACTTTTGTTTTAACTCCCACGGTCTCGGCATAAACGATGTGTCAGTCAGTGCCAATGCGACATTGTGCTCCCGCAGCACATCCGCGAATCTGGCATCGAGCCACTTTTTGTTCCGAATCTCGATTGCGAACTTGTGGTCGGCAGGAAGTTTCTTGAGAAAGGGTGTGAGCACGGCGAGAAAACCATCTTGCTTGGGGAATTTCCAGCGGTCGAAAAACGGAAGCTGAAAGATGATCGGACCAAGCTTTGGGCCCAAAATATCCATCGTTAGCACGAACTCTTCGAATTCTGTAATCGATCATCTGAATCCGCGTTTTTTTGAATTTCGAACGAAAAATAGATAAAGAAACATCCGTCATCTTCTGTGCCGTAGGCACAGAATTCTCATCCTTCATTCATCTGTTGTAAGTTTCTAGCCCAAGGCGGGAAGTGTGGGACCTCGGCCGATTGCAACGACTAAGGTCCCAAAACGTTCACCCTCGTAGGGTAAACCAAACAAGCAATTCTACCCTGCCATGAGCAGTGGCCGTTGTCCAGTCCCGCCTGCGGGCCAGGATGGCGGTCTGCTGCGAACTCGTTTTACGTCAGCGCTTTTGCCGCT
>QHZB01000433.1 GCA_003224525.1 Acidobacteriota bacterium
ATAGTCGGTATTCCATGGATTCTTGCAACCGCCGGTAAGCGAGGCGGCCCCGGTCGAATATCCCAGCCCCCCGGCCAGTTCGATCATTGCAGCTTTGCCGATCAGAACAGCACCGGCGCGATTCAAACGCTCGATCACCGCGGCGTTGAAATCGAGCCTCTGCGTTGCGTAGGGCCGCGCGCCCCATGTCGTTGGATAACCCTCCACAGCGACCAGATCCTTCACGGCATACGGGACGCCGTGCAGAGGGCCCCGATAATGGCCTGCGGCAATCTCTTTTTCTGCCGTGTTAGCCTGACGCAATGCCAATTCACGTGTCAGGCAAGCGTAGGCGTTGAGCTTGAGACCTAACTCTGAGCTTCGCGCGAGATAACTTTCTGTGAGTTCGACCGGCGAGAGTTGGCGGGCACGAATGCGGTCACCGAGTTCGCGCAAGGACAAAAAGAGAGTTTCCTCTGATAACAAGTCTAAGCCCCAGCCCCATTCTTAGATTCAACGCCTCGAGCCTTCGCTACGCGCAGCAGCGTGTATGTCAGATGACGCTGTTTGTTCGAGGAAAGAAGCCTTCAAGACGCTTGCCGGCGGATCACCATTTTGAAGAGGGAAAGCGCGAATCGAAACGAGCATCTTTTCGTTGCAAGCAAGGATTCGGCGGAGATGATCGCGCTGCGCAATCGACAAACGATTTCCGTATTTGCGGATGATGTTGGTCAGCCTAGCTTCGACTTCTTCGCTCTGTTCCGCTGTCAGACCGGCGAGGCCGCGATCGGGAATCTCGGGCAATTGCTTTGATTCCTGGGGCGAACTTTGGGGTGACCCGAGCGCCATCCCGGAGGATAGAGCAAAGGCCGCGGCGACGGCGGCATGCCGCCCGAAATCGCGACGCGAAATTCGAGACGTGTCTTCCGGGTTGAACATTGCAGCGGAGATTAGAGTGAGATGTGACGAAGGGTTAGGCACGGCGTATGGTCCTGTATATAATATCCGCGAGTCAACGGAAATTTGCTAGATTTTCGGACTCGAACCAACACAAAACGAGGTCAGGCATGCCCGCGTCAAACTGCTCCGATTGCATAGCCCTCCTTAAATGCCGAAATTCTCTGCTAGCCAAGTTCCCGAAGGTGTGGGCGATGCCGCTCATCTCGTCCATGGTTTGGATCTTGGTTGCGGCCACCCAGTTGTTTGCCCAGCAGTCGTTTGACTTGGATCAGTTTTTTCGCAGGGCATTTCTGGAGCGCGAATTCCAACCCAAATCATTTGGACCGGCTCGATGGTTAAATGAAGGTGAAGCGTACGCGACGCTAGAGCCTTCCTCTTCCTTCTCTGGCTCCAGCGAGTTAGTACGCTACGACACCGCCACTGGGAAGAGGGAAGTGCTGATCGCGGCATCGGAGTTGATACCCTCTAGTTCGAAAGATCCTCTACATATCGAGAATTATGACTGGTCCAGGGATATGAGCCAGGTGCTCATCTACACCAACTCACGCAAAGTCTGGCGTGCGAACACGCGAGGAGACTACTGGGTTTTCGATCGACGCGGAAAAAGTCTGCGCAAATTGGGTGGTGATGCCTCTCCATCTACACTGATGTTTGCAAAGTTTTCGCCGGACGGATCTCGCGTGGCCTACGTGCGGGCCAATAACATCTATGTTGAATCCGCACAGACAGGAGAAACGATCCAACTGACGCACGACGGCTCCGAGACCATCATCAACGGAACCTCCGACTGGGTTTATGAGGAAGAGTTTTTTCTTCGGGACGCTTTTCGCTGGAGTCCGGACGGAAAGCGCATTGCGTACTGGCAATTCAATACCAACGGAGTGCGGAAGTTTGGCCTGGTGTACAACGTGGGAGCGCCTTTCGACGTGCTTACGCACATTCCCTATCCCCAGTACGGGCTCTATCCGCAAATCAAGGAGATCGCTTATCCGGAACCGGGGACGCCTAACTCGTTGGTTCGCGCCGGGGTGATCTCCGCCGAGGGTGGCGTGACTACCTGGCTGCAGGTTCTAGGAGACCCCACTAACAGCTACATCGCCCGGATGGAGTGGGCAGGGGATTCGAACACATTGGTGCTGCAGCATTTGAATCGCTTGCAGAACACGAATGATGTGCTGCTTGCCGACGCCAGCAACGGTTTCGTTCAGCCTGTCTATCGGGATCATGACAGCGCTTGGGTGGATGTCGTCGATCATCTGCAGTGGCTTCATGAGGGAAAGGAATTCCTCTGGCTAAGCGAGCAAGATGGCTGGCGCCGGGCTTATTTGGTTTCGCGAGACGGAAAACAAGTCCGGCCAATAACTCCCGGCAATTCTGACGTTATCCAAGTCGTTGGCACTACTCCCCAGGAAGACTGGCTGTACTACCTTGCGTCGCCGGACAATGCGACGCAGCGCTATCTCTACCGCACCAAATTAGACGGCGGCGGAAAAGCAGAAAGGTTGACTCCGGCGAATCAGCCAGGAATGCATTCCTATCAGTTTTCTTCCGATTTTCATTGGGCCATTCACTCGTACTCCCGTTTCGATTCGCCGCCAGTCGCGGACCTGGTGAGTGTGCCCGATCATCGAGTGACCCGCATGCTGGAGGACAACGCCGCACTGCGGGCGAATCTGAAGGAGTTTCTATCGCGGCCGACGGAGTTTATTCACGTCGACATCGGCGACGGCGTTACGCTTGATGGATGGATGATGAAGCCCAGGAACTTCGATTCCGCGAGAAAATATCCAGTGCTCGTCTATGTGTACGGGGAACCCGCTGGGCAGACTGTAGTTGACGCCTGGGAAGGCGAGAACGGGGTGTTTCACCGGGCCATGACGGAAAGTGGATACCTGGTCGTCAGCGTGGACAATCGCGGGACCCCCGCTCCCAAGGGGCGTGCGTGGCGCAAAATAGTTTACGGAAGTGTTGGCGTGCTTTCATCGGTGGAGCAAACGAAGGCGCTGCAGGTTCTGGAACGCACTTATCCGTTCATGGATGCGAATCGAATTGCGGTGTGGGGTTGGAGTGGAGGAGGGTCCAACACGTTGAATCTCATGTTTCGCTCGCCGGACGTATACAAAACGGGGATGAGCGTCGCTCCAGTAGCAGATCAGCGGCTTTACGACACGATTTATCAAGAGAGGTACATGGGAATCCCGCAGGACAATTCCGAGGGTTATCGGAGGGGCTCGCCGATTAATTTCGCGGAAGGGTTACGAGGAAAACTGTTGATCGTGCATAGCCCAGGCGACGACAACGTCCATTATCAGGGCACGGAACTTCTCATCAATCGGCTCGTGGAGCTTGGAAAACCGTTTGACTTCATGGAATACCCAGGCCGGACGCATTCGTTAGCGGAAGGGAAGGGAACACATTATCACCTGTATTCGCTGCTGGCCCGCTACCTCCTGGAACATGTAACCCCCGGACCGTTGCAGGAGTGAGGCTTGGATTCAGAGAGCGCAATTCCATGCAAGTTGTTACCGGCGGCCGATCTTGGCTGCTTGCGCGAGTTGAGGTGCGGCAGTCGCTATTTTTTCTGTGTTGAAGTCCGCGACACCAATCTGGATTAAAGTGTCTCGCGACGATTTGTTCTCCGGCTTTTGCGTCCAAACTCCGTACACGCGTCCGTTCAAAGCGGCAATTCCGTTGTAATCGCCCATGAAGACTCCTTGGGCATCAAACGACTGATCCATCCACGCATAGTTCTGAAACGTCCGGCCGCCGTCCGTCGATCTCGCCAGTGCGACGATTTGCTGGCGATTCTTCGGGTCGCCGCGGCGGTCATAGAAGACCACGTACGCCGCGCCATCGGCGGGATCGACGGCCATCCACTGAAAGAACTGGTCCGCGCCGTTGTGAGGGGAATCGTCGTTGACGCGCACAGCGGGACTCCATGTTTCACCGTGGTTAGCGGAGGTCGAGCAGAATACATCCACATCGCCATTGCGGTAATCGCTCCATGTCAAATAGAGGCGACCGCCTTTCGCGCCGCCCCGGGGATCAATGGCAATTTGTGCAAAACCATTGGCCCGTGAGACGGCTTGAAGTGTGAACATGGTGGGAGCCGTGTCGATGATATTTCGTGTGTGGGAAAAGGTCGCTCCACCATCACGAGAGGTGGTGAAAACGACGTGATTGCCGTCGGTCCACACCGCGTACAATGTGCTGTCCGGCCCGACAGCTCCGGCAAACCCTTCGATGGCCCCGTTATCATCGCGCGGGAGCCCGCGAACATTATCAATCTCCACTGGCTTGGACCACGTCTTGCCGTGATCCGTGGAGCGAACAAATAGAATTTGAGAATCGCTTAGCGTCCATCTCGTCCAACCTATATAAAGGTTGCCGGCGTGAGGTCCGCGTCCCATATCTGCGACGATGTAGGGCTTGTCTTCCCACGGAACCGTAGCTTGGTCTGGCTGCTCGGTCGCGGCGATATCCTGAGCCTCCCAGGTCATGCCTCCATCCGGCGAGCGGCGAACGTAAATGCCGTTGCGCGATGAGTTGTGTCCCCAATAATTAAACGTACCGAGCTTATCGAAGGCCATGTAACAAATGTAGGCGTGTCCTTGATTGTCGAAAGTGACTGAGACATCTCCCGAGACTCGATAGTTCGGCGGCTCGATTCCTGTGGCGAGCTGCCAATGGCGTCCGCCGTCGACGGAATAGGCGATATGAGCGTTGTCCTGAAAAGCGGCGACAACTTGCAGAGGGTTGGCAGGATTCACGCCAATCGAAGGTTCAGTGAAAAACCCCGGTTTGGGCGTCACGGTTATGACTTCTGTTTTGGGTGCTTTTGGGAGCGATTGGGACGAAGCACTGTCGCTCAGCAAAACGGGGATCGCGCTGAGCAACGCGAATCTCGACAGTAGGGCCATCAACGTGGACGTCCAGAAGTGGGTTCCCGGTCCTCATGGATTTCAAAGTTGCTGGGCGGGGTCACGCCGAGAAGATATCGAACGAAATAGTCCCAGCGTCGGCGCGCAAGATACAAATTGCCACCTTCTCCATGATACATGTTGGGAACAATGAGCATGTCGAAGTCCTTGTTGGCTTTCATGAGAGCATCAGCGAAGCGCATTGTCTCGACGACATGGACATGCCCCTGAAGCCGGTCCGCCATGGTGACGTTCGACTGTTCGGCATAGTCGGGACCCACTGGGAATCCCTGGTAGAGTTCGTTCCACCAGGCCTTGTCCAATCTTGCGTCGTGATCTCCGGAGATCGCAACACCGACCTTATAGAAATCGGGAAATACCAGCATGGCATGGGCGGCGCCGTAAGCTCCGGCCGAGGTCCCGAAGATTCCAACGCGTGTCGCATCCATGTAGGGATATTGAGCGGCCATCTGCTTGATCATGGCGACGTGATCTTCGAAAGCTCCGCCCAGGTTCCGATACGAGTACTCGTGAAACGCCCGAGAGCGTCCTGTGGTGCCGCGGCCGTCGATCATCACTACGATAAAGCCCAACTCCGCCGTTGATTGCAGACCGCGCACCGCAGCCCCGAATGTCTTTGGTACAAAGAATGCTTGGGGGCCCGTATAAACCATTTCGATGACGGGATACTTCTTTGCGGGATCGAAGTTCGATGGACGCCAGATCAGTCCATAAAGATCGGTCGTGCCATCCTTGGCTTTGCCGTGAAATGCCTCAGGAGACTTCCAGTTCGTTTTAAGCAGTTCGCTCGCGTCGCTTTGTTCAAGGACGCGAACTTGCGAACCGTCCTTTACACTTCGAAGAACAGCGTCCCCCGGGAGATCAGGCCGCGAGGAGTTATCGACAAAATAAGAATGGTCGGGGGATATGCTAACCGTGTGATTGGAATTCGCCGGGGTCAGCGCCGTCAAGTTGCTGCCATCAAGGCCGACGCTGTACAGGTGAGTTTGATAGGGATCTTCGCCTTTCTCGCGGCCGTTTGCCAGAAAATAGACGCGCCGTGATTTTTCGTCGACGTCGACGATGCGGCGGACCACCCATGGCCCCTGGGTCACCTGGTTTTTCAGCCCGCCCGTCTTCTGATTGTAGAGGTACAAATGGTTCCAGCCGTCCCGCTCGGAAGACCACAGGACTTCTCCGGAGTCGTGAAGGAATCGGAAGAAGGTCTCCCCCGGATCGACGTAACGATCCGACTTTTCACGAATCACAACCTTTTGCTCTCCGATCTCGGGGTCTACGGTACGCAGCTCGATGGACTTTTCGCCTCGCTCGTCTGCTTCGTAATAAAAAGTCTTGCTGTCTGGAAACCATTCGAAACTCGGCCCGCCCTGAAACTGAATCTCCAAGAGTGTGGTTTTCACATCGATGCGCTTCTCCTTCTGCACGTCAAAGATGATCGGCGCGGCTTTGGGCAGCACTTCTCCGGGCAAAGGGTAGACGACGGTGAATGCCTTGGGGCGAAGCTGTCCTGTCGGAACGAACTGTAGGTTCGTGAAGCGCCCCGCATTTCGCGTGTCCATCCGGTAGGTGACAAATTTTGAGGAATCTGGCGACCAGAACACCGCAGGCCGCTGCTTCACCTCCTGAGTTCCTTGCGCAATCATCGGCCGCAGCGACGGAATGGCAGTTGCATAGTCCCAAGATGCCTCGCCATCATGCGTCAGCCGTATTATTTCCCCGGTCGAAACATAGCGGAGATAGAGGTCGTGCTCATTGACATAGGCAACCCATTCCTTGTTTGGCGAGGCTTCTTCAAACTGTCCCGCAACTGGCTCCGGCCCCTTCTTGCACTCATAGTTTTCGAGCTGGCAGGCCCAGGACGTCCCATCAACTTGAAACGAGATCGACTTCTCGTCTTTTGCGTAGTCAAACGTGTCGAACGGAAGCTCTGTTGGCAGAACCTCGCGCTTCGCCGCTTTTGTAAGAGAAATCGCCAATCGTTCGTGATCAAATGCGGGGCTAAAGGTGTTCTGCGCGGGATCAACCAGGAAAAATTCGGTCCCCTTCATGCCGGCCTTGCGATACCAGAAGCGATTCTTCTCGGCGATCCAGTGTGGAGTAACATCCGCGACGTAGACACGATGGCGCAGGTTCCCGGGAAGAAATTGTTGCGCACGTTTGTAGTCTTCCCGTGTGCCTTGCGCCCTACCTGAACTTGCTGCCAGGCACAAAACGAAGACAGCACGAACGCACGACTTATAGCACGATCTCATTTCGATGCCGCCTTTCGCGGGAAGTTTGCCTTGCGAGGAGAACTTACGTTATACACGAGTTCCATTCCTTGACCGAGACGCCCTGGACACGAAAACGCAGCGGCCGGAGCGAAGAAATCACCGTGCTCCCTAAAAAGAGCACGAGAAAGGGAGGATCGGCCATCCCTGTCCCGTGTTGTCATCTCGGCTCAGCGGACGGCCTGGCGGCCGTCAGCTGTTGCCTGCGCTAGAACGCCAATTGCAAACGGAACTGAATGCTTCGTGGACCGTTCGCCGGACTGGCGGCGCCGAACGCAGGATCCTGCAGGTTTGCTTACTGCGCAGGGTTGTTGGTGCCGAACGAAAAGCCGTCGGTTATGTTCCAATTCGGGTGATTGAACGCGTTGAGGAACTCAGCGTAGATGTTCAGCCGCAGCCTCTCGTAGATCGGTATGGACTTCAGCAGGGAAATGTCGGTGTTGAACAGCCTTGGTCCGCGGAGGAAAATGAATTGTCCCAACTGACCGGGCGTGGTGACGGGAAGAATTGGCTGCGCATTATTTGCGAACAATTTCGGGTTTAAGAAAACAATAGGCTCCCCGCTGTTGGGGCCGGGAAAAACTCCCACATTCGACTGTAGCTGGCTCTGCGTGATGCCGTTCAGCAGCACGCCGGAGTCAGCGATATCCGGAGCTCCCAATGAGTTGTTGAAAAAGTTGTAGGAGTTGAAACCACCTAGCAACTTGAAGTTGCGGCCGGACTGTGCGGTCACGATGGTCCCCACTGTCCATCCTCCGGCGATGCGGTTGACGATGGAGCTTCCGGTCTTGAATTGGCGACCGGTTCCGAACGGCAAGTCGTAGGTCCCGTACACGCGGAACACATGCCGCATGTCGTAGGGGGAGGGAACCCGGTTCAGCTTTGGATTGCGGAGGGTAGTGAAATTTGCCACCGCTTGGTCAGCTGTAAAATAGTCGCCAATATAGCGGGTCGTGAACGCGTGGCTGTAAGTGTAATTGCCCATGAGCATGAGGCCGTGGCCGACCGGATGCTTCACTTGGGCTTGCAGGCCGTTGTGGATAGCAGAAGCGTTGCTGCGCCTGCGGCGAAGGGGTTCACCTGGAAAAAGTTGATGGGGTAGTGCCCGGCCCCGTAGGTGGTGACGCCACCATTGCACGGCCCAAAAGAATTCCCCACCAGGTTGCACAGGTAAGTCCCGGTGGAGGCGAGGTCGTTGGCCAGCGCGCCAGCCTGTCCTTGCTGAAGAAGACTGATGAACGTCTGACTCGTGAAGCTGTTAGCTGCTAACGAGCCCGACGGCAGTGCTGCGTTCGCGCCACCAAACGCTGCATCGAAAATCGGAAGCGGGATCAGGCCAGGGTTGCCGGTGTTATCGGCAAACGTCGTTCCGCCGTTGACGGAAAGATTGGTCCGCGCATTCTTGAATTCAGTCAAGAAGCCGTTCTCGAAGATGTTCACTTCGTTCAAGTCGAAGTTCTGCCACAGATGCACCGAGTGGTTGCCCACGTAGTTGACTTCGAGAACAGCGCCTCCCGGCAGCTTACGCTGAATGCCGAAGTTCCAGCTCTCAACGTAAGGGGAACGAATCTTCGGGTCTACAGTGGCGAAGGTCTGGTTCGCAAATGTGAAGAGCGACTCCGCGAACGGAGGAGTGAAGCTCGCGGGAATGGTAATTGGCGTGATCGTGTCGCTCAAGCTCAGTGAGCCCGGAGCGAACTGTCCGGGGGCAGTGCCTGGGTTAAGAAACGCGGATTGCTGAGCGCCCGGATTGCCGAAGAGGGTGGCCTGTTCGAACGTAGTCCACCCTTCATCAAAACGGCTGATTCTTGCGCCACCTCGAATCACGAGGTTGCTGCCGCCTGCCAGCTTTCCGAGGATCCCTTGGTTCCAAGTCGGATTCCATGCAAACCCGAAGTTCGGCGCCGACTGCTTGAAGTCGCCCTTGTAAGGAGCGGGCCGCAAGTTGATTTGCGGATTGGGGTTGCCACCCAACTGTCCTGGCTGAAACTCCCCCGTTGACGGACCGAGCAGGTCAGCCAAAGTCGGGTTAGTAGCGAAGTTGTTCGTGTTGTGAATCGCACCGGACAACTGCCAGCGGAAACCGTAGTTCAGCGCCAAGTGAGGCGTTATCTTGTAGGCGTCCTGGAAATAAATTCCGCCCACGGACTGTTTCTCTCGGTAATTCAAGGAACCGGCTA
>QHZB01000434.1 GCA_003224525.1 Acidobacteriota bacterium
CGCCCGATTCGCCACTAGCGCTGGGACGCTCTCATGATGAGGGCAATTGCACGTGCCAGGAACGGCGACCTGGGAAGTGTCATACCAGTGTCATATGAATTGTGATGAATGGCGGCAAAAAGTGAATAAAGACCGCAAAGAGAAGGTAAATCTGACTACTCCCATTTAGCTAGAACTTGCTGATTCCCGTCGATTTGTCTCGGCTCCGGCACAATTGTGATTAAATCAGGCACAAGGCTGTTAACCGAAGGGTTGCTAGTTCGAATCTAGCCCGGGGAGCCAAAATTCTTTTGTATCAAGCAATTACAGAGTTTGGTTAGAGCATTCGGCTCATGACCGAATGCTTGGGCATGCGCAGTCAAATCGGCGTATCTAAGTTGCTGAACGAATAGCTCTTTTCGGCCGCCTGTCCAAGATCAACAAGTTGCTGTCATAATGCGTAATAGTCCTTTCGGATTCCGTAGCCGCACCCACCCCTCGGCGTAGGTTGGGGACTTGGTATGGATAAAAAGCTCGGGGAATAGGTATAATCTCCGAGAGGTTTATCCATCATGCCAACTCGCCCAAAAGCGCTGGATATAGCACGAAAAGCCTTTGGGCAACATGGAGGCATGCTGCGAACTGGCGAAGCGCTGCGGCTGGGCCTTCACCCTCGTACTCTGTATGAACTCCGTGATCGCGGCGAACTAGAGCGAATCGGCCGAGGACTCTACCGCCTCGCGAACGCACCTCTTCTGACGAATCCAGACTGGGTGACCGTCGCAATTCGCGCGCCTCAGGCCGTCTTCTGCCTCATTTCTGCCCTGGTTTATCACCATCTGACAACGCAGGTACCGCACAGCATTGATGTGGCGGTACGAAGTCATGGGCAGGTGCCGAAAGTCGATGACCTTCCGATTCGAGTTTTCTGGTTTTCGGAGCCCGCGTTCAGTGCAGGAGTAAAGCAGGTACGCATTGACGACGTACCTGTTCGGGTTTATTCGGCTGCAAAAACCCTGGCCGATTGTTTTAAATACCGCCACAAAATTGGTCTCGATGTGGCTGTGGAGGCGCTGCGGCGATTCCGGGAAAGAAAGGGAAAATCGGATCTCCAAGAGCTCGTGCGCTTTGCACGAATTTGTCGCGTGGAAAGGATCATGCGCCCCTATCTGGAGGCCACACTGTGAGCAAGAGGGACCTCGGAGCCTCGGTGCGGCAGCGCCTGCTGAATCAGGCGCGTGAGCAGGGCAGGCCTTTTCAAGAACTTCTCCAATACTATGTCATGGAGAGATTTCTGTATCGGCTGTCGAAATCAAAGTTTCGTAATGCATTTGTTCTGAAAGGTGCTCTCTTGCTGACGGCTTGGCGAGCTCCGCAGTCGCGGCCTACGATGGACATCGATCTGTTGGGTCAAACAAGCAATGATCTTGAGTACCTCCGGTTGGCTGTTCAGGAGATTTGCTGTTCCAGGGTTGAACCGGATGGAGTTGAATTCAGGGTGGAGACCCTCGAAATACAAAAGATCAAGGAAGACGCGGAATACGAGGGAGCCCGCGTTCGCCTTCTTGCATTGGTGACAAATGCGCGCGTCACTCTGCAGATCGACATCGGATTTGGGGATGTGATCGTGCCTCATGCGGCTGAGATTGAGTATCCGGTGCTGCTGGAATTTGCAGCGCCGAAATTACTTGCGTATTCCCGAGAAACGGTTGTGGCAGAAAAACTAGAGGCGATCACGGTTCTCGGTCTGTTGAATAGCCGAATGAAAGATTATTTCGATCTCATGCTGTTGTCGCGGCTTTACGAATTCGATGGGACTCTCCTATTGCGGGCGGTCAACGCCACTTTCAAGCGACGTTCCACAAAAATTGAGGCGTTGCCGGTTGGCCTGACGTCCGAATTTCCGTCGGCACCTGGAAAATCGGCACAATGGAAAGCGTTTCTGCGACGAAGCCGGTTTGAAGCCGAACATGCAGATGTCAATGAGGTGATTGTGGCCGTGCGAAACTTTGCGGGGCCACTCCTATTTGCAGCGGCAGGCGACAACAAATTTGAGTTCTTATGGAAAGCCAGCGGGCCTTGGTCGAAAATCTGACGTACACAGAATTGAAAATCCACGCGCGGCTGCCAGTGACCCTTGTCCAGAACTTGAGCAATTGCATGCGTGACTATCACATCGCTGGGGCGAACGTGCGACGACTGGAGTTGTCGTCGGTTGCTGTTTTGCTCTTGATGTTGTCGGGATGTTGCAAACCGTTCGATGCGCCTACGAAGCAAGAAAACGAAGCGGCTCGGGCATGGGTTACAGCCTCATGGAGAGGCCAGTACGACTGGACTCGAATTGCCCAGTGGAAGCGCGTTACAGAATCGAGAATCTTACGGGCAGAGACGCTCTTACGATCGATTGCTGTCGTTCGCATGACGAAAGAGGAGGCCCAGGAACTGGTTGGCGAATCCAACGTAACAGAGGAAAACGAGACACCCTACCTCCTACGGGCAGTAGGCGATACTAAGGAAGTATTTCCTTTGGAACTCGACGTCCGGCCCGATGGAACCGTTTGGGTCGGTGGGGGAGCGAACAGCAAATGCCCAGTGGCCATGCGGCGGCGGCCTGTGGTCGTTTAGACCGGATGCCTGAAAAAGTCTATGTGACATTTTATGTTAATAGTGACTAATCTGGGATTCTAAGGACCGTGATGTTAGTGCGATGCTTCTAGTCTTTGGCGTTAACTCACCGCGGGCCGCCTAGCGCGCCTCTGCGAGCAGACGATCCTGAAGGTTGTGAACGTCGATTGTCGTTGCAAATCGGGAAGCGAATATCGGGTGCCAACCGCTGTGATAAAAACGTCATACTAATGGTGGTGAATGGCGGCAAATTGCGAACCAAAGGTGAATAAAGAAGGAGAAAATGATTCATCGGGTTTAGTCGCAACTTGCTGATTTCCTTCGATTATGGCCAACTCCGGCAAGTCTGATGAAGTTGGTTGTTCGGCTGTTAACCGAAGGGTTGCTAGTTCGAATCTAGCCCGGGGAGCCAACTTAATCTCAATCCCTCAATCAGTTAAGGGACTTTCTTCAACTTCGATTTTTTCTGTTGTGGTAGCCCAGGTAGCCCAACTGAACTTTCTGCGCGTGGCAACTTGAACCACAAACCAGCGTTCTCTGCTACTTCTTTCCGCCATTCAACGTCTTCCTTCAACTGCTCTGCGTACCTGTCAGTGACATCCTTGTTGGCGTGACCGAGCCACAGCCTTGGCAAGTCCCACGGCACCCGACTCTTTCGTAGATGCGCAGTTCGGAAGCGCCGGAAAGAATGAAATGCCTTTCCGTCTTCCATGTTCATATCCCCGCGAATCTTTCCGAGGCCATCCCGAAGGACGTTGCGTTGTGTCAGCGGTCGGCCAGACTCGGATTGGAAAAGAAACCCCGAGGCCCTGCCGCCAACGGATGCTTTCAACAACGCCGCAAGAAAGCTAGTTATATCGATCTCCCTGGCAGCGTTGTCCGTTTTCTGAGCCTGAACTGAGCGCCGCCAGGCGCTCTGTCTGACTCTGATGGTTGAGAAATTGCCGGACAGATGCTCGTCCAGTTTCAGCCCGTGGGCCTCACCGATGCGAAGTCCGGTTTCACTAAGAAGGGCAAAGAGCACCTTATAGTGGCAACAATTGCCGGGAGACTCTTTCCATCCCCAATGCTGGTGTGTTTCTAATCTTGACACTACCTGCGCGACTCGCTATTTTCGATATGCTGGACGCTGGTTTCGAGACGCTTATCAATGTAATTGCCTGCCTGCTCTGTGGAATGGCGCACGCGCTGTTACATTTGTTGGAAGGGCTTCCCGAGATCACGAGAGGAGTGTCAAGGCCCCTGTAAATGCCGACCAAATTTCCATTTCGTCCCCGCCGCCTCGGAATGGTAGCCATTTCGCTTGCGGCGGCTGGGCTACTGTGGGTGAATTGGTCCCAGTCCCATGCGGTCCCGCTATTTTCCAGGATCTTTCGCAAGCCGGTGGATTTCAGCCGCGATATCCGACCTATCTTTAACCAGAATTGCGTTGCATGCCATGGAGGAGTCCGGCAGAAAAACGGTGTATCGTTTATTTTCCGGGAGGCGGCGCTGGGTATAGGCAAGTCCGGTCGCCCAACCATTGTGCCTGGCGACCCGGACGCTTCGGAGTTGATGGCACGCGCTGCGTCGACTGACCCGGACACGCGCATGCCCTATCACGCGCCGCCGCTCCCACCAGAGCAGATCGCGTTACTTCGCCGGTGGATCAAAGAAGGCGCAAACTGGACAGATCATTGGGCGTTTGTACATCCAAAGTCGCAACCTTTGCCGCCGGTGAGGCACCTGGATTTGGTACGTCAACCGCTGGACCGCTTTATCTTCGCGCGCCTGGAGCAAGAATCGCTCGAGCCCTCGCCTGAAGCCAGTAAATCGGAACTTCTGCGCCGTGTCTCTCTCGATCTCACGGGGCTCCCACCGACCACGGAGGAGGAAGCCGCTTATTTGAGTGACTCTTCTCCCAAAGCGTACGAGAAGCAGGTAGACCGTTTGCTGGCATCGCCGGGCTATGGCGAACGCTGGGCATCCCTGTGGTTGGACTTGGCCCGGTACGCGGACACGATGGGTTATGAGGCGGATCGCCGGCGCCCCGGCGTGTGGCCCTACCGCGATTGGGTAATTGAGGCATTCAACCGCAACCTTCCTTACGACCAGTTCGTGATAACGCAGTTGGCGGGCGACCTGTTTCCCAATCCAACGTTTGCGGACCGCATCGCCACCTCCTTTCACCGGCAAACTCCCAACAACCAGGAGGGTGGCACCGACGACGAAGAATTTCGAACGATCGCCGTGATGGACCGGGTGGCCACCACGTGGTCCGTGCTAAACGGCCTCACCATGAATTGTGTGCAGTGCCATTCGCATCCGTACGATCCAATCCGCCACACGGACTATTACAAGTCGCTGGCGTTTTTCAACACGACGAACGACGCGGACTTGGATGACGATTGGCCATTTCTCCGTGTTCCCAAAGATAAAGCCCACGATGCAGAGGCCTCTGAAATCCAGCAAGAGATTGCCCAGCTGCTTCGTTCGCGAGAAGCGTCGGACCGCGCCGTTGAAGAGAAATCCACGTGGAAGCCTCTGCCAATCCAGGCAGCGGCGGCCAATGAGGTACGAGCGCTGGAACCGAGCGTGCCGGAGCTGGAACTTGAGCTCTCGAAACTCAAAGACAAGAAAATGCCGCCGAAGGCGAAGGCCGAGGCGATCAAAGATCTTCTTGACACGCTAGCTGTAACGAAAAAGCGGCTCGCTCATGCCAAGGCTATTGGTCATCCGGCGAGAA
>QHZB01000066.1 GCA_003224525.1 Acidobacteriota bacterium
GTCCTGATCATGTATGCCGTAATGCGGCGCAGCCCGCGGCGCTGGTGGTTGTATTTTTGGTTTCCGGCGATCTTGATTCTCCTGGGACTAATCGTGATCACGCCCCTGGTGATCGATCCGCTGTTCAACAAATTCGAACCATTGAGTAAGGAACATCCGGACCTCGTTGCTTCCATTGAAAAGCTCACAAAACATGCGGGTGTTCCCATTCCGCCGGATCGCATGTTCCTGATGGAGGCGAGCCGGAAAACAAAGGCCATCAACGCTTACGTGACGGGCCTGGTAACGTCGAAGCGCGTCGTGATCTGGGATACCACGATTCAAAAGACTTCGAGCGATGAATGCCTATTCATCGTCGGACATGAGCTCGGACACTACGTTCTCGGACATGTGCGCCAGGGTTTTTTACTGGGAGCGGCCGGGCTATTGGTGGCGTTCTATCTGCTCTTTCGAGGCTTGCACTGGGCGCTCGATCGCTGGGCCGGTGACTGGAAGCTCTATGGGCAGGAAGACTGGGCTTCGCTTGCGGTGTTACTCTTGCTCCTCGAAGTGCTGCTGTTCGTTTCCTCGCCGGTCATCAGCGGCTATAGCCGGATGCAGGAACATGCTGCGGACGTTTACGGATTAGAAGTTATCCATGGGTTGGTCCCGAATTCGGAAGAAGTTGCCGCGCACGCATTTCAGGTTCTCGGAGAGCTGGATCTGTCGGACCCCAATCCGCCGCCGTTTATCACCTTCTGGCTCTATTCGCATCCACCGCTGGCGGACCGCCTGGTGTTCGCCTATAAGTACGATCCATGGTCAAAAGGGGAATCGCCGAAGTACGTGAAGTAGCCGTGGATGAAGCGGATCCCACTCGCTAGGATGTGTTACGCGCCGATCGGTGCTTGCGGGCAAAAGCAGCTACTTTGCTGCGATTGCCGCAAACGGCCATCGAACACCAGCGGCGGCGGCGCGTGCGCGAATTGTCGTAGAAGAACAGGCCACAGTGCGGATTGGCGCAAAGCCGAAGGCGCGCGCGAGCCCCCTCGGCGATAATTTCAGCCGCGGATCGGGCCACCGCGGCGAGCAACCAATCAAGGCCTCCCTCCCGCGCAATGAATTCGATCTTCCAGACACCATCCTCAGCGACGAGTTCATCATGGCCCTCGGTAATACGCAGTATTTCGTTTACCGGCTCGGTCCATTCCCCGGCTATCCTTTGCTTTCGAAGCATGGCCGCGAACACCTTGTGAAGGGCGGAGCCGAGCCGCCGGGCTTTCAAGAGCAACGCTTCCGCTTCCCGCGGGTCGGATGGCGACAGACTCAGAAGCTGGGCGCCGCGCTCAGCGGAGACAATTCTCGCCGACTCCAGGAAGTGAATAAGGTGTGCCCAAGACAATGCTGCGCTTGAGGGAGCCGCGTTAACGAAATCGAGTGACAGTCGCCCACCCAACAGTCGCGGGGCTGACGTGGAAAAGGGCATCAAAAGGGCCTCCCTCAAGGAGCCGAGAACGGGGTCGGTTCCGGTTCAAATAACCAGTAAAAACTATCATAATGGTTATGGAGAGAAAAGCGTTTTCTGGCCCCTGTCTCGCGGTAACCTTGGGCAGGCGGATAAATCAGATATGCTGGCTGGCGGGAGACGGCTTCCATGAAATACCAATTGGCGGGCGGCTTGACCCTCACTTCGCTTTCTTTGTTCGCGGCCCTGGCGTTGATCGGCGCACACGCTCAGACGTCCTCGAGGGCGCCGGGTACGGCCCGCACACCCGTAGTGGTCGAACTGTTTACATCCGAAGGCTGCTCCAGCTGTCCTCCGGCGGATGCTTTGCTGGCGCGGCTGGCCGAAGAACCGCTTGACGGGAATGTGCAGTTGATCGCCCTGGAGGAGCACGTCGATTACTGGAACGATTTGGGCTGGGCTGATCCTTTCTCCTCGCGGGATTGGACGTACCGACAAAATGTTTATTCCGGGGCTCTCGGAAATGGTAACCCGTATACACCGCAAATGGTGGTGGACGGAGCGGTGGAATTCGTTGGCAGCCACGGGCAGAAGGCGCGGCAGGCAATTCTTGAAGCAGCAGGCAAGACAAAAATACCGGTGACGCTGGAACAGCGTAACGCGAACAAAGCAGGCGCAGAAAATTTTTCCGTGAAGGTTGCAAGACTGGAAGGAACGACGAAGCGTGATGCAGCGGAAGTCTGGCTGGCTGTTACGGAAACGGGATTGCACTCCGCGGTGACACGCGGCGAGAACGCCGGCGAAGACCTCCATCATGCCGCGGTGGTGCGCTTCATGCGCAAGATCGGCGAAGCGAAGGCTGACGGCGAAACTTCCTTCACTGGAGACGCGAGTGTTTCCCTAGAGAGAGAATGGAAGCGCGAGAACCTGAGAGCCGTGCTCTTGGTGCAGGAAAAAAAGAGCCGGCGTATTCTTGGCGCAGCAGAGATCCGCATCCCACAATAAATTTAGAAGCGCTCCGTCTTATTTCTAGATTTGTCAGCGAAGATAGTTCTATTCCGGGAATCAAACTTTCTCAGGTACAATCAATCTCGAGCGCAGGGAAAAGCTATTCCGGACGAAGACTCTTTCCCGCGATAAAATCTGTCTAGAGTGAATAACCAAACCTGCTTACGGCGAAGCACCCAGCACGTCAGAAAGCAATGCGGGGCAGGGGTCTTTCCTCGAGGTGATTGTTGGACGCCGAACCAATAGCCGACCCTTCCGCGACTTCCCCCTTTCAGCCTCCGCCTCCCCAAGGAATCCTCAGTAAGATTTTTCTGAACGACAAAGGAATACGCGGCGGCTGGCGTCTGCTGATTTACGCGGCCTTGGTGGCCGGGCTTGGATTCGGCGGTGGAATCGTCCTCCAACAATTTATTCGCCCCACAAGCGGTGTTTTCTCCCTCGGCTCTTCGTTCGCGTACGAAGTGTTCTGTTTCACCGTCGTTTTTGGCGCCGCGCTGATCATGGCTCAGATCGAGGGCCGCTCTCCCGGCGCTTATGGGTTGCCGCTGCGCGGCGCTTTTGGGAAATTGTTCTGGCCGGGCTGCCTCATCGGATTGCTCGAGATTTCAGTATTGGTTGGTTTGATCGCCGCCTTTGGCGGGTATTCCTTTGGTGACATGGCGCTGCATGGCAAAGAGATGTTGCGTTGGGGGATATTGTGGGCTGTCTTCTTTGTTTTTGTGGGCTTGTTTGAAGAATTCATGTTTCGGGGATACACGCAGTACACGCTAGCGCAGAGCATCGGTTTCTGGCCAGCGGCGATCGTGCTTTCGTGCTCCTTTGGGGCGGTCCATTTGGGAAATCCCGGTGAAGGCTGGGTGGGGGCAGCGGGCGTTGTGACGATCGGACTGATTTTCGCGTTTGCCCTGCGGCGTACCGGCAATCTCTGGTTGCTGGTGGGATGGCACGCGAGTTTTGATTTCGGCGAGACATTCCTTTACTCCGTGCCGAACAGCGGCATCGTCTTCGAGGGGCACCTGTCGAATGCATCCTTGCACGGCGCCAAATGGCTCACAGGCGGCACGGTGGGCCCCGAAGGGAGCGTCTTCAGCTTTCTGACCATGGGGATTCTTGCCTTCGCCATTCATCTGTTTTTCCCAGCAAAGAAACCTGAGCCCGCCGAGCCCTACGGAAAACAAGCCAATTAGTGGACGAGTTCGGAGACCAGCACCAGGCGGACGCCTTGCCCCTGCGCCTGCGGCAGAACTTCGCGCAGAGCCTGGAGCGTCGCGGGATGAGGGTGGCCAATCGCCACGGCTTCGCCCTGATCGCGAGCGCCGCGCAAAGCCAGTTCGAGCTGTTTGCGGACCGCGGCCACTTCGGCCACGTGGTCGAGGAAAGGGACGTTGCGGAAGGCAGAGCGAACTCCGAAGTCCTGCGCCGTGTCGTAAGCCACCGTGGCGGCGGTCGTGCGGCTGTCGACGTAGAAGAGGTGACGGTCGCGCAACACGGGCATCAGTTCATCCATTAGCGCGGTGTCCGCAGTCGCCTGCGATCCCTGATGATTGTTGACGCCGGCGGCGTCCGGAACATTTTGCAGAAATTGACCGATGAGCTCCGCAACTTCGGGCGCGGGCATGCCAGGATGCAATTCCTGCGCTTCGGGTGTTTCGTTCGCGACCGATTGCATGGGCAGATGCAGCATAACCTGGAATCCACGGCGATGCGCTTCCTTGGCGATGTCCACCGAATGCTCGTGATTGGGTAAGACGGAAACGGTGAGGGGGTAGCCCAGAGCGAAGACGGCGTCGGCTGCAGCGCGGTCGCTGCCGAGATCGTCGATGATGATGGCGAGCCGCGCGTCCACAACTTTTCCGGTGGAATTCTTCGCTCCTACCATGGACGCGGGTGTTGCACGCGTAACGATTTCTATTTCGAGCGCCGGCACACCTGAATGTCGAAGCTTGATGTGAAGCAGATCCCCGGTTTCGGTGGGTGGATCCTGTGTCAGATGATTTTGAGTCGCGACGGTACCGAGGCTTTGAACAAGCCTGGCGACTGCGGCACGGTGCGTATCTGCCGAGGAATCATTCTTCAACACGATACGCAGGTAATCCGTGTTTCCGGGTTGCTGGCTGGAAGCGCCTTGCCGGAGTTTAATGGGGGTCCCGGCAGGCACCGCGGCAGAGGCCGCAGCCGCCAGATCGCGCGTGATTTGGTGAACTTGCGCGGGCGTGAGGCGGTTCTCTTCGTTTTTTTTGCAGCCACTGGAAAGAACCGCGAGAAAGAAGCAAATCCCCAGGCGCACGAAACCTGTCGAACCGTTTATCTTAATTCGAAAGCAATGCGGGCTTGCTTGAACCGAGTCAGACTGCCGGGCCACGGAAAACTAAGCAGCCTTTTTCACGGGGGCCTTTAGCAGGTCAAGAGCTCGGTGAAAGATGGGGTCTTCCGGAGAAAGCGGGCGCGGTCCGAGGCCGGGTTCCTTCTGCGTTTCGGGTGCTGGCGCTGCATCTTCATCCGTCGAATCCGAATCATCTTCCGGGATGGCGTGTACCACTTCCGTGGGGACCACGCCTTCTTCCACGATCGATTTGCCGCCGGGATTGTAGTAGTTCGCGACCGTGAGGATCAGCGCCGCGCCATCATCCAGCGTAATGAGCCTCTGCTCGGAGGCCAGACCAAAAGTGCGCTCTCCAACGACATTCCCGCGATGGTTCGCAGCGATGGCGGAAGCCAGTACTTCCGCGGCCCCCGACGTCGTGGCGTCGATCAAAACGGAGACGGGATTCTTCCAAATAACCTGTTTTGGCTCGGCCGAAAAAACCTGTGCCGAGACCGTCTGCCCGCGCAGCGTTGTCAGAATGCCAGTAGGAACGAAAAGGCGAGCGGTCGAAATTGCCTCGGGGACCTGTCCGCGGCCGCATTCCCGCACATCCAGGATGACCTTGCGAATGCCCTGTTTTTCCGCGTCGAGGAGACGATTGCGAATTTCATCCGCGCGGCCGGCGTCCAGCGAGGGAATGCGCAGCACCATAATGTCGGGATCCACTTTCTGAGTGATGATCTTCGGCGTAGCCAGCTTCTCACGAACGAGATCGACTTCTTCGGGCGTAGCCTTACCGCGCCGGATCACCCCAACCTTGATAGCCGTGCCCGGCTGCCCACTGAGAAGATTCATGGCCTGGCCCACGGACATATCGCGGGTGGTAAATCCGCTGATGGATTCGAAAATGTCGCCGCTGCGAATTCCCGCCTTAGTGCCCGGACCATCCGGCAGCACGGAAAGAACGATAATGTAACCGTAGCGCTTGCTGAGCGTCAGCCCGGTCTCTGCCGTGCCTGTATTCGCGAGCTTCTTCTTGTACTCGTCGTATTCGCGGGGCGTGAGGTAGCTGGACTGTGCGTCGAGGGATTCCAGCATCCCGTGCAAGGAACCGGCGGTCACCGTCCGCATGTTCGGATCGTCGACGTAATCCTGCTGGACTTTCTGCAGAACCTCACCGTACACGGTGAGCGACTTGTAGGCTTTGTCGTCCGGCGTGCGGCCCAGGACGTGTCCTATGCCGGCGTAACAAAAGATGGCTACCGATACGCAAAGAATCCCGATGCGAGACGCTCGATTCATAACCCACCCTTCGACAGCGAAATACAAATTCCAATTATACCACCGTAAAGGATTGGGACGGGGCGCGAATCTAATGGGTAGCCCGGGCGGGGATGAGGCTGAACACTTTCGGGAAGGAGACACGCCGGAGACGCCAAATGTTGTTAAAATACCACATCAACCGATTCTTGCACCTCATTGTTGCTTATAAGTCATTGATAACAAAGCGCAAATTCGAGAGGCGCTGGCGAACAACATGCTACAATAGAGCGCGGGGAATGTTTCAAACTACCATTGCCAAAGAGTCAGTCGCCGAGGGTGTGGGCCTCCATACCGGTGTGTACGGTCACGTCCGCCTCATGCCCGCACCGGCCGAAACAGGCATCGTATTTCGCCGCGTTGACTTGGACAATTTTCCCATCGAAGCGCAAGGGCACAACGTGGCTCGCGTCAGTTACGCGACCAGCCTCATGAAACAAGGCGTTTTGCTCTCCACCACCGAGCATTTGCTTGCCGCCATCTATTCTTGTGGCATCGACAACATTTACATCGACATTGACTCCATCGAAGTGCCCATTCTCGACGGCTCGGCAGAGCCCTTTATGCAGATGCTGGAGCATTCCGGTGTTCGCAAACTGCGCAGGAAGCGGCGCTATCTGAAAATACTGAAGCCGCTGGAGGTCATCGAAGGGGATCGCAGGATCGGAATCTATCCTGCGGATGAGTTTCGCGTTCGCTGCTACGTGGATTTTCCACACCCCCTGGTAGGCCAACAGGAAGTGGAGATGTTGGTTGGGCCGGAAACTTTCCGCTACCTTCTGGCGTGCGCGCGAACTTTCTGTTTCCAGCGCGACATCGAGCCGCTCAAGGCCATGGGCCTCATTCGCGGCGGCTCGCTCGAGAACGCCATTGTTCTCACCGACGACGGCGTAATGAACGGGCCGTTGCGATTCCCGGACGAGTTTGGACGGCACAAGGCGCTGGAT
This sequence comes from Acidobacteriota bacterium, assembly GCA_003224525.1. GTDB lineage: Bacteria > Acidobacteriota > Terriglobia > Acidiferrales > UBA7541 > Acidiferrum. The sequence continues at coordinate 7,025 of QHZB01000066.1, forward strand.
CTGATTGGCGACCTCGCGCTGGCGGGCTTGCCGCTTCTGGCGCGCGTCGAGGCCCACAAAGCTGGCCACGCCCTGCACACCCAGCTGGTCAGCCGGCTTTTGGCCGATCCCTCGCTCTGGACCATCACCACTGGCGAAGCCGCCCGGCCCGAAAGAGACCCTTATCTGACCGCCCTTTCGCCTGCCCCGGCCACTGATTAACGATTGGCCGCGTCGTAAACAACCCTCCGGTTGCGAAACAGCCGCTGCTCCCGCAGAATGGGCTGAAAACTTATGTCCAACAACGATCTAGCTATAGTGATTCTGGCCGCTGGCAAAGGCACGCGGTTAAAGTCGAGCCTGGCGAAGGTGCTGCACCGCGCCGGTGGGCGCACGCTCGTCGAACAAATTGTGTGCTCCTCTAAGATGCTGAAGGCACGCGAGACGGTGGTCGTCGTGGGCCATCAGGCGGAACAGGTCGCGGCGGTGGTCGAGCCGCTCGCGGCGCTTACTGTGCTGCAGCAGCCACAAAACGGCACTGGCCACGCGATGCAAATCGCGAGGCGCGCACTAGGCCGCGCGAAGTTTGCGTTTGTGCTCCCGGGCGACGCTCCCCTCGTGCGCACCGATACCTTGAAGGCACTAATTGCCGCGCATCACAATGGAAATGCGGCGGCAACAGTTCTCTCTGCGGTGCTCGCCGATCCTTCCGGCTACGGGCGGGTTGTGCGAAAATCCGAAACGGCGGTCTCCGCGATTGTGGAAGAATCGCAGCTCACCGACGAGCAGCGCGAGATCAACGAAATCAATTCGGCGATTTATTGCTTTACCTTGGAGAAACTCTGGCCCGCGCTGGCACAGGTGAAGCCCAACAACAAGCATCGCGAATTGTACCTGACCGACGCCATCGCCGTCCTGAACGCCAAGGGCGAGACCGTGCTGGCGCAAGTGGCCGCCGATTCGCGCGAGGTGCTGGGTTGCAATACGCGCGCCGATCTTGCCGAAGTCGACCGCATATTCCGGGACCGGAAACGCAACGCGCTTATGGACGATGGCGTCACCATCCAGTTGCCGGAGACCGTGCTGATCGATCCGGACGTGACCGCGGGCGAAGACACCATCATCGAACCCGGCGTGCAGTTGCTGGGCAAGACGAAAATTGGCGCGCGCTGCACTATTCGAACGGGAAGCGTCCTCTCCGACGCCATCCTCGGCGACGACGTGACCGTCGAGCCGCATTGCGTCGTCACAGAGAGCCGCCTCGATGACCGTGTCATCATTGGCCCCTTCGCGCGATTGCGGCCGGAGAATCACCTGAAAGCTGGCTCGCGCATCGGCAATTTTGTGGAACTCAAGAAAAGCACCATCGGCGAAGGCACCAAAGCCATGCACCTGTCGTATCTGGGCGACGCGAAGATCGGGACGAAGAGCAACATCGGCGCGGGCACGATTACCTGCAATTACGACGGCTTCCAGAAGCATCCGACGTCGATCGGGAACAAAGTTTTCATCGGCAGCGACTCCGCACTGGTGGCGCCCGTACGGATTGGTGATGGCGCTTACATCGCCGCCGGTTCCACAATCACGGAAAACGTGCCTTCTGACGGGTTGGGGATTGCCCGCGGCCGCCAGGTCAACAAACCCGGCTGGGCGGCGAAGAAGCGCCGTGAACTGGCCGCTACCGAAAAACCGAAGAGCGCCTCATCGAAAAGAAAACCACGACGAAGAGCAAAAAAGCGGAAATAAAAGCTCCCTCTCATAGGCAGCCACCTCGATGTCAACCACTGATGCTTCAAGACGGAAGTCGTCGGTGTTGCGGCCACCTCACCAGGAGCATTGAATACCCGCAAAGCGGGTGTTATCGTCCGCGGTAGGAGAAGTAGAAGGAGATTACCCGTGGGCAACTGGGTAAATTGGCTGCTGGTGATCGGCGGAATCGTTTGCGTGATCATGGAGCTCGCGCTCGGCGCGCTGACGGGATTCGATCTGGCGCTTCTGGGTGCTTCACTGGCGGTCGGCGGGGGAATCGGACTTCTGACGGGCTCGACCAAGATTGGTCTGCTCGCCGCGGGCGTGCTCGCGCTGCTGTACCTGGCGGTGTTTCGAAGCTGGCTGAAAACGAAGCTGACGGTGAAGGATCAGGCCAGCAACGTGGATGCGGTGGTGGGGAAAACCGGCGTGGTCACCAAGCGGATCGCCGTTCGCGAGCCCGGCATGGTGAAGGTGGGCGCTGAGATTTGGCGAGCGGAGTTAACGGGCGGGGATGATGTTGCCAGAGATGCCGGCGCAGTGGTGGTGGTGCAATCGGTCGAAGGTGTGACGCTCAGAGTGAGGTGAGGGGATATGGACGCCATCGGCGGCTTGGTCATGGTTGCAATCTTCGCCTTCCTCGTTCTTGGTTTGGTCGCGCTGGCCAAGGGCGCGCGCACGGTGAAGCAGTACGAGAAAGGATTGATCACGCGGCTGGGGAAGTATCACGGGATGGCGCCGTCCGGCCTAACGTTCATCGTGCCGTTCGTGGACGACATCGTGCGCGTGGACATGCGCGAGCAGGTCATCACTGTCCCGCCGCAGAAACTCATCACCAAAGACAATGTGACCGTGGAAGTCGACGCCGTGGTCTATTACAAGGTGATCGATCCGGTGAAGTCGCAATATGAAGTGCAGGATTTCGGCTACGCGTGCACCACATTGGCGCAGACGAATCTGCGCAACCTGATCGGCGACCGCACGTTGGATGAAACCCTCGTCGCTCGCGACATGATCAATACCAACTTGCGCGAAGTCCTCGACGAGGCCACCAACGGCTGGGGCGTGAAGGTGACGCGCGTGGAAGTGCAGAAGATCGAGCCACCGCGGGACATCACCGACGCCATGTCACGCCAGATGAAAGCGGAACGTGAAAAGCGCGCCGCCGTGCTCGAAGCGGAAGGCATCAAGCAGAGCCAGATTCTGCAGGCCGAAGGCAAGAAGCAATCGGAAATATTGAAAGCCGAAGGCGACGCGCAGGCCCGAGTTACCCGGGCAAACGCCGAGGCCGAAGCCATCAAGCTCGTCTCCACGGCCGCCGAAACCTACTTCAAGGAACGCGCCGAAATGATGCGCCGCCTCGAAGTCCTGAACAACACGCTAGCCCAAAACACAAAATACATCGTGCCCGCTAACTCCGGCCTCGTGAACGTGCTGGGCCTCGACGCCGCCGTGCAATCGCTCCCCAAGTCCTCGACGGATGCGCCTGCACCGGCCGCTTCCGGCCCCGCCGGCCGTTCGATCTAATCCCCAATCGACGACGTGCTTGCATGGCCGAACCACAGACTAGAGTCGCCGCAAAGTGCAAGACGATTTGCCCGCATTTCGTCGTTCCTGATGTGGTCGCCTCCGCGGAACATTATCGCGACTCCTGGGGTTCAAGATCAGGGGTTATTGGCTTGATCCGCCCGTGTTTGCCATCGTGGTGCGGGATGAGGTTGAAATTCAATTTGGGAATCTGATAGCGGAGCCCTTCCCTCGCCAAACATGGTGCTTCGCGAATCCGGCCGGGACGCCTACATTTGGGTGAACGATCTCGATGCCTTGTACGCCTAGCTCCAGGGGCGAGACGCGAAAATTCCCGAGGCTCCTGCGATGCGCGTGTACAAATGCTATGAACTGTTGGTCGAAGATAACTTCGGTTTTCGCCTCTGCTTTTCGATGGATACCAGTTCGCTTGCGAGTTGAGCTTCAGCAGGTCCAAGGTCCACCGGAATCGAATGGGAAGCATACGGGTGTGCTAAAATAGGATTTCCCGCAATGCTGCAGGGGAGCTGCCACCGCATGAAATTTGGAGTCGTCGTTTTTCCCGGATCCAATTGCGATCATGACGCGTTTTACGCCATCGGCAATGTTTTGCAGAGACCGGTCGAATTCATCTGGCACCAATCGCAAGACCTTGCGAATTGCGACGCCATCATCCTGCCCGGCGGATTTTCCTATGGCGATTATCTGCGCACCGGCGCTATCGCTCGGTTTTCGCTGGTCATGAAGTCCGTCGAGAAATTCGCAAACAGCGGCGGAATGGTACTGGGCGTCTGCAACGGCTTCCAGATCCTCTGCGAAGCGGGCCTGCTCCCCGGCGCGATGATGCGCAATAGCGGCCTGCGCTTCATCTGTCGCCACGTGCACATTCGCGTAGAGGAAACGGACACGCCGTTCACCAACGCCGCCGAGAAGGGCCAGATCCTCAAGATTCCCATCGCGCATTCCGATGGTAATTACAATTGCGACGAAGCCACGGTCGCTGAGCTCGAAAAAAACCGCCAGGTGATTTTCCGCTACACGACGACCGACGGTTCCGACGACAGCGCCGGCAATCCCAACGGTGCAGTTCACAATATCGCGGGAATCTGCAACCGCGAGCGCAACGTCGCTGGCCTCATGCCCCATCCCGAACGGGCCGTGGAATCCACTCTCGGCTCCGCTGACGGCTTGGTCATTTTCCGTTCCATGGTTGAAGCGCTCGTCGGCGCCGCAAGGACGACCGCTTGAGAGCAACACAAACTTACGAATTCACCGTAGGATGGCAATATATCGTTCCACTGCGGTTTCTAGTTTTCTTCACAGAATTTAAATATGGCTACCGCTAGCACCGAAATCAGAGTAACGCCGGAAATCGCCGCGGAGCACGGCCTCACCGCCGACGAATACGCCCGCGTCAAGCAAGTCCTCGGCCGCGAGCCAAACATCACCGAGCTGGGCATCTTCAGCGTGATGTGGAGCGAGCACTGCTCCTACAAATCGAGCAA
>QHZB01000067.1 GCA_003224525.1 Acidobacteriota bacterium
GTGAAGAAGAAGCCGCGAAAAACCGCCGCATCCTAGACGGCGTAATTCGTGGAATCGGAAGCTACGGAAATTGTTTTGGCGTCCCGACGATTGGCGGCGAAGTCGGCTTCGAACCTTGCTATTCGCAGAATCCGCTCGTCAATGCTCTCGCACTCGGCATCGCCAAAAAGGAAGAAATTTTTCTCGCCAAAGCCAAAGGCATCGGCAATCCCGTGATCTACGTCGGCGCAAAAACAGGCCGCGACGGAATTCATGGCGCATCCTTGCTGGCGTCAGCCGAGTTCACTGAAGAATCGAAGCAGAAACGCCCGAACGTGCAAGTCGGCGATCC
>QHZB01000068.1 GCA_003224525.1 Acidobacteriota bacterium
CGGCGCGGTCGTGGCGATTCAAGACATGGGCGCTGCCGGCCTCACTTGTTCCACCATGGAAATGGCTTCCCGCGGCGGCACCGGCATCGAGATCGATCTCGCCAAAGTTCCCCAGCGCGAAACCGGCATGACCCCGTACGAAATCATGCTCAGCGAATCGCAAGAGCGCATGCTGCTGGTGGCGGGGAAGGGCCGCGAGCATGAAGTCCTCGCCGTGTTCAAAAAGTGGGGCCTCGATGCCGTTGTGGTCGGCCAGGTTACTGAAGGCGGCATCGCCCGCATCGACAACAACGGCAGAGTCGCCGCCGAAATTCCCCCGCATCCACTCGCCGAAGAAGGCCCTGTCTACCATCGGCCCATCGCGGCGCCGGCGCCGAGGAGAGAAACCGCCGCGGATTGGTTTGTCTTTGCTGCTGAAGGCACGGACCTCACTCAGAATTTTGTGAAGTTGCTGGCCTCGCCTACGATTGCCTCCAAGCGCTGGATCACCGAGCAGTACGACACCAGTGTGCGCACGAACACTCTAGCCGGCCCCGGTGCGAGCGATGCCGCTGTCGTGCGCATCAAGGATCCAAAAACGGGAGTCGTCAAGCGCGCGCTGGCGCTCTCCACCGACGGCAACGGCCGCTGGTGCCAGTTGAATCCCCGCGTTGGCGCCATGCACGCGGTCGCCGAGGCCGCGCGCAATGTCGCTTGCAGCGGCGCGCGACCCATCGCCGCCACGAATTGCCTGAACTTCGGCAGCCCGGAAAAGCCCGAAGTAATGTGGCAATTTAGCGAAACCATCGACGGCCTCGCAGAAGCCTGCACCGCCCTCGGCACGCCCATCACCGGCGGCAACGTCAGCTTCTACAACGAAACTCTCGGCAAATCGATTTATCCGACGCCGGTCCTCGGCGTCCTCGGCATCCTCGACGACGCCTCCCGCGTTCTGAAAATGGCCTTCCGCGACGAGGGCGATGTCATCCTCCTGTTCGACGGATCGCACGCGGCTGTAGGGGCGATCTTCGGTTCGCCCTCGTCAGATGCTCGCGCTAACCTCGCCCGCGACTTTTCCTCCTCTCAATATTCCAAAACGATCGCCGCCATCATCGCTGGCGAGCCACCCGCGATAGACCTAGCCGCCGAAAAACGCCTGATCGACTGTCTCCTCGCTCTCAGCGCAGAAGGCGCCGTGCAATCCGCCCACGACATCTCCGACGGTGGCCTCGCCGTCACGCTTGCCGAATCCTGCTTCGCCTCCTCCTCGGTTGTAGGCGCGCAAGTGAAACTGCTAGAAGAGGGCCCTGCCGAGGCCGCCGCATTCGGTGAACGCGGCGCCCGCGCCGTCGTATCCGTCACTCCATCAAAACTTGCCGCCGTTCTCGATACTGCGAGACAATACAAGGTGGCGGCGCGCCAGATTGGCCAGGTCACCCGCAGCGATGCTTTCGGCATCGAATATAAGGGGCGCGCGGTGATCGATAGTTCCGTTCTAACGCTACGCGACGCCTGGGCCCATTCGCTCGAACGCACGCTGGCTCAGAAATGACGGCTACATCGATCGATATCAGTCAAAGCCGGGTGGTCTGGTTCTTCGCGCTAAGTTGCATCTTTTGGCGGTCGAGGAGTAGCCCTAACGCTGCTATCGGGACTAAAGACTAGTCTGCCTTTTACCTTGGGTGGGGGCTTGTTCTGCTCACGGCAACAGCGGCTTGGTACCGCTACCTGTCCAGGAGAGCTGGTTGGTATTTGAGCCTGCTTGTTGCTTTAAGTTGGTTCGCGGGACTGATCATGAGCTGGAATCTATTTACAATCGTTATGACCGTGGGCATGGTCGCAGTTTTGATTTGGCTATTTCTGCCGAAGGTCACAGCGCATTTTGGTAGGAAGATTTAATTCGATGAGCATTATTACCAGTTTGCCCGACGATCATTTTCACGACGAGTGTGGTGTATTCGGCGTCTTCGGCCACCCCGAAGCCGCAAACCTCGTGTATCTCGGTCTCTATGCGCTGCAGCATCGCGGGCAGGAATCCGCCGGCATCGTCTCCAGCGACGGCACGGACTTGCAGCTGCACCGTGCGATGGGCGAAGTCGAGGAAATTTTCCAACCGAGCGTGCTCGCGCAGCTTCCCGGCAGCCTCGCCATTGGCCACACGCGCTACTCCACCGCCGGCGACAAAGCTCTGCTCAACGCGCAGCCCATCATGATCGATTGCAACAAGGGCAAGGTCGCCCTCGGCCACAACGGCAATCTCACCAACGCCGCCGAGTGGCGCCGCAAGCTCGAGCATCGCGGCTCGATTTTCCAGACCAACAGCGACACCGAAGTCATCGTCCACTTGATCGCCCGCTCGCAGGCGCGCAATCTTTCCGGCGCGCTGGGCGATGCGCTCAATCAAGTCGAAGGCGCGTATTCGCTGCTCGTACTCACGCAGGATGAATTGTATGCGGTGCGCGACCCGCGCGGTTTCCGCCCGCTGGTGCTGGGCAAATTAACCACGCCCGGCGGCTTCCTGGCCTGGCTGGTGGCTTCCGAGACCTGCGCGTTCGACCTGCTCAACGCGCAATACGTCCGCGAGATCGAGCCCGGCGAGATGGTGCGCATCTCGAAATCAGGCATCGAGTCCATTCACTTCGCGCCAGAAAAGCCGCTCCAACAGTGCATCTTCGAGCACGTCTATTTCGCGCGTCCGGACAGCATTATTTTCGGCCGCTCCGTAAATGAAAGCCGCGAGATGCTCGGCCGCCTCCTTGCGCGCGAGCATCCTGTGGATGCGGACATCGTCGTCCCCGTGCCGGATTCCGGCGTACCGGCCGCAGTAGGCTACGCGCTCGAATCGAAAATTCCCTTCCGCATGGGCTTGATCCGCAATCACTACATCGGACGCACTTTTATCGAGCCGTCGCAAGCCATCCGTAATTTTGGTGTGAAGCTCAAGCTCAATCCCATCCGCGGCTTGATCGAAGGCCAGCGCGTCATACTCGTCGACGACTCCATCGTCCGCGGCACGACCAGCCGTAAAATCGTTCGCATGGTTCGCGAAGTTGGCGCAAAAGAAGTTCACGTGCGCATCAGTTGCCCGCCGACGATATCTCCCTGCTACTACGGCGTGGACACGCCCACGCGCGAAGAATTGATTGCGTCCTCAAACTCTCCGGAAGAAATCTGCAAATTCCTCGGCGCCGATTCGCTCGGCTACGTTTCCCTCGCGGCGCTGCGCCGGGCGGTCGGTGATACCGAAGGCAAGTTCTGTACGTCTTGTTATACGGGTGTCTATCCGACGGATCTGGTGCAGCTCGAGGTACGTGAAATGGCTCTTAACGGCAAATCCGGCGAACCTACTCCTGGTAACGGCAGTGAACCCGCGCCCGCAGAGCGGCCGGTGGTGGTGGAACGTGAAAGCTGACAAAAAGAAAAAGCAGGAAGAAACAAACGTGCCCGTGCAAACAAAAATTCAGCGCGAGATCATCGCGTGGTTCTGGGTGGGCCTCGCCTTTCTGCTCATCAACGGCACGATCGGCCAGGCGCGCGTCATTCCCTCGGGCTCGATGGAGAACACGCTGCTCATCGGCGATCACCTCATCATGAGCCGCATCGGCTACGACGCGGGCGTGCCTTTCACCAATTGGCACGTGCCCCTCTGGCGCAATCCCAAGCGCCAGCAAGTGATCATCTTCAAGCCGCCGTTTGCGCCGGACACGCCGGACTACGTGAAGCGGGTCATCGGCCTGCCCGGTGACACCATCGACATTCACGATGGCGCCGTGTGGGTCAACGGCCAAAAACTCGTTGAAAAATACACCAGTGGCGCCAGCGAGCCCTACGAGCTGCGCACACCTTACAAGGTTCCCGCGGATTGCTATTTCGTCATGGGAGACAATCGCGGAAATTCCTACGACAGTCGCTTCTGGGGCTGCGTCCCCCGAAAGGACATCATCGGAACGCCCGTCATGATTTACATGTCGCTGAATGTTTCGCAGGAAGCTTGGGAGCCGGGACAGATTCGCGAGCGTTTTTTCGCTTACGCAAACGCCCTGCTGCATCCTGGCATCGTTCGCTGGAAGCGAATCTTCCGGACCTTTTAGCTGTTGCGCGGAATCGCCGGGCTTTGCAGCGAGCGCCGCGACCCACCAGGCGCTCCAGTGATTTCCCAGTCTCTTACGATGCGCGCGAATGCGCGCCCGCAGCGGAAACGGAAGCGGTTAGCTCTCTCATGAAATACGCCGATGCCGGAGTCAACATCGCCGTCGCCGAGGACGCCAAGCAGAGAATCCGCCACCATGCCAGCCGCACGTTCACTCCCGGTGTGCTCGGCGGCATCGGCAGCTTCGGCGCGCTCTTCGCGCTCGACCGGAAAAAGTGGAAAGAGCCCGTGCTGGTCTCCAGCGCGGACGGCGTCGGCACAAAGCTCAAGGTCGCCATGGCTATGGGCGTACACTCTACCGTCGGCGGCGACCTCGTGAATCATTGCATCAACGACATCCTCGTGCAGGGCGCGGAGCCGCTCTTTTTCCTCGACTATCTCGCGATGGGTAAGCTTGATCCGCAGGTCGTCGAGCAGCTCGTCGAAGGCATGAGCCGCTCCTGCCGCAAAGCCGGTTGCGCCCTGATCGGCGGCGAGACCGCGGAGATGCCCGGCTTCTATCCTCCCGGCGAATACGATCTCGCGGGCTTCATCGTCGGCGCCGTCGAACGCAAGAATCTTCTCACCGGCAAGAATGTCCAGCCCGGAGACACTTTGATCGCGCTGCCGTCAGCCGGCCTGCACACCAACGGCTATTCGCTCGCGCGTAAACTCGTCTTCGAAGTGGCTAAGCTGAAGCCGGATACCTACGTCGCCGAAGTCGGAAATAAAATCGGCGCGGAGTTGCTGAAGCCCCACCTGTGCTACGCGCCCGCGCTGAAAAACATCGTTGCGCGCGGCTGGGTTTCCGCCCTCGCGCACATCACCGGTGGCGGCATCCCGGGAAATCTGCCCCGCGTGCTGCCCAGTGGCGTGAAGGCGGAAATTGATCTGGCATCCTGGCCCGTGCCCGCGATCTTCAAATATCTTGCCAAACTTGGAAAAATCGACAGCGGGGAGTTGCTGCAATCCTTCAATATGGGTGTCGGCATGATTCTCGTTGTCCCTCCCAAAAACGTCCGCTCCGTCGAAGCCGACCTCAAGAAGCGCCGCGAAAAATCCTTCCTCATCGGCCGTATCGAACGTGGCGAATCCGGCAAGGCCCGCGTCTCCTACGCGGGCTCCCTCAATCTCGCGTAATGAGCCGCTCGAATCGAGATTGCTTTAGCGCCGCGCGCTCCTGCCCGCTGTCCAGAACGGTTGCTTGGTCGCCACAAACTCGATCGGCACCTCTTTCACAAAGGTCTTCAGCCATCTCGCGCACTCTTCCATCCCCGCTTGCTCGGACGGCACGTGCCCGATGACGATCAATCCCTTCTTTCTTCCCTCTGTCGCTGCGTCCGCCGTATACTCCACCGTTTCCCATTCCCGGGTTTCGCCAACCAGCAGCACCTCAACGTTTTCCATTTCCAGCGCATGCGTCTCCCGTTCGAATCCTGCCGCTCCCGGGCTCAGCGCCAGCTTGGTTATCTTCATCTCCGGATTTCCCACCGCTCGCACCACCGGCGTATCCAGCCGCTTGGCCACTTCCGCCGCCAGCTTCTCCAGCGTGATTTCCGGCACCGTGAACAAATGTGGGTTCTCCGCGCTTTGATATTTCTCCCAGCCCAGCGCCTGTACCACCCCTGCCAGAATCCCGTCCGGTTCCCGCAGGTGCCAGTGGTCGTGGAATCTCCAAATCACCATCCCGTTTTTCTCGATGAACTCCCGCTTCTCCTTCCATACCGCGTCGCTGTTTTCCATTCCTTCCGGACGGTCCAGGTGATTGTAAAACGTCGGCTCATGCGTGATGACCAGGTTTTCCCCTCTCCCCGCCGCCCGCTGTAGCACGTCGAGCGTCGCCATCATCGTCACCGCAATCCCGGTAACGCGCATCTCCGGATTTCCCGCCTTGAAGGTATCCACCGTTTCCGCCTTCCAAGGCACGCCAGCGTGCCCCTGAATCGCCGCAATCACCTCCCGAGCCGTCGGCCTCTTTTCCTGCACACCTGCTCGAGTTCTGCACACGACAGCTCCACTAAGCCCCACCCCCAGTGCCGCGCTCAAGAGCGCCGCCGTACTCCAACTCTCTCCACTCCTCTGCTTATTCCACACGATGTTCTCCTCTCCGCGAATCTCCATGCCCGCCGCCGGCCTCGGTTCGGTCGCGGCGGCTCGGTGTTACTTTTTCTCTTTCCCTCCAGCATATTCCGGATTTCTTGCCGGCCCTCGCAATTTCATCTGCTGCTGCACGCGCTTCAGCCAGTTCCGTTCCGTTGCAAACTGCTCGATCATCAAGCTCACCATCCACACCGCTTCGTGGTGCGAATGTCCGACTTCCTTCAGGATGCTGTCGAGTACTTCTTTCTCGCGCGCGATTTCCATTTCCAAGAATTCTTGTCGCTGCTCTAGTTTCTTCGCGAAGACTCCCGGCCGTGCCTGCCAGGAAAGCGCCATCCAGGTCAGAAAAGGAGGTCGCTCTCTTTGCGTGGTCCACTCTTCTCGTTCCAGCGCGTTCGCCAGCGCGGCGCGTCCCTTCGCCGTTGTTTCGAACGTGCTGCGCTGCGGTCCTGCCGCCGGCTCTTCTGTTTCTAAGGAGCGAATCAGCCCCGCTCGCGCAAGTTTTTCGAGCGAGTAGTACACCTGCGGCCGCGAGATTCCCGCCCAATCCCGGATTTCGCGTCTTTCCAGCTCCAGGTTCGCATGGTATCCGTGCATCGGCCGCTCCGCCAGCAGGCTCAGCAGCACCATGTCCGGCGTCGTCAGCGCCAATCTCCTCGCCCCCCGCACACCCCGCCTCGGTTTCTCCGTGTATCTCGGCGTCCTCAACTTGCCCGGAGGGGAGCCGAAGGTCGCCTGCGCGTTGTCTTTTCTTCGCATCCGCGCTTCCCTCTCCCGTTCTTCTCTTCTCTGTGCTCTCCGTGGTGGCTGTGTCCCCGGTGTTAAATTCCTTCTTTTTCCTGCCCCATCTGTTGAGGCTGACCCTGTCTCTGGAATCCTTACCTCTTTACTTCCTTACTTCCTCGCTTTCTCTTCCTGCTCCAATACCACCACTGGCATTGCACCGCGGGCAGCCGCGAATTCCTCGCCTGAGCCACCGCTGCGCAAAAAACATCCAGTACGCAGATGTCCTGATGCTTCCCTGTCACGCGGCCAAGTTTTTCGTACATTCGCTGAGGGTTCCGCCGCCCCAGGTGAGCTATGCTGCGAATCCTCAGCAGCTCAAAGTCCCGCAGCATCGCCGGTCCAATCGAAATAAGGTCGCCGAGTTGTCGCGCCGTCGTGGTCATAAAAAATCTCCTTGACTTGGTTTTTTGCCTTCGCTACGATTGACTAGTCTAATTGAGACTACTATCCACAGCAAGGAGAAAATTCGCCATGCGCCGGTTCGTCATCATCGCTCTCGCGCTGTTCTGCGGTCTCATTTTCATGCACGCCACTTAAACCCAGGAGAAAAGCCCATGAACGTCAAGAGGATCACTCCCGTTCTGCTCGTCAAGGAGATCGAGCCGATCATCCCTTTCTGGGTCGATCGCCTCGGCTTCGCGAAAACCATCGAAGTCCCCGATGGCAACAAGCTCGGTTTTGTGACTTTTCAGAAAGGCGCCACCGAGGTGATGTACCAGACTTACGCCAGCGTGGAAAAAGACGCCCCGCCATCCATGTCCGCCGAAGCCAGAAAGGGCCCCACATATCTTTACATCGAGGTGGACAACTTCGACGCCGTGCTCGCCTCCGTGAAGGACATGAAAATCGTCATGCCCGTCCGCACCGCCTTCTACGGCATGAAGGAATTCGCCGTCCAGGACCCCGGCGGCCACTTCATCACTTTCGCCCAGCCTGTCGCCGCTCCGCAGCACTAGAACGCATCATGTCACCGGGCCGCCATTCAATCGCCGCTGATATGGCCCCTTCCCGGCACACGAAAGGCCTGCAACTCTTTCCTAGTCCTGGGGTTTAACAACTACAGGGGGCGCTTCAGACTAACCTGAGGCGCCCGTAGGCCTTCAGATCCAGTTAGGATTTGGACAGTTGTTCCGGGTCTGAGGAAGGGTCTAAAAATGCGCTATCTAAAGTATCTCGCTTTACTCGGCATTTTCATGCTTACCGCAAGTTACTCGAAGGCTCAAGTTTCCGTTGGCATTGGAGTCGGCCCGGGCTACGGCTACGTCGGCGCAGCTCCCGTTTGCGCGTACGGCTACTATGACTACTACCCCTACGAATGCACACCGTATGGCTTCTACGGTCCTGACTACTTTGTCGGCGGTGTCTTTATTGGCGCCGGTCCGCGGTACCGCGGCTACTATGGCCGTGGCGGATACGGCTACTACGGACGACGCGGGCGTGGCTACGCGCGGGGCTATGACAGCGACCGCTACTATGATGGCCGTGGCAACGACTACAACGGTCGTGCAAATGGCTACTACGGTCGCGGCAACGGCCACTCCGGTCGCAACGGCGGCAACGATGGGCGCGGAAATACGTACTCCGGCCACAGCAACGGTTACTCCGGGCGTGGCAATGGCTACTCCGGTCATGGCGGTGGTGAAGCCCGCGGCTCAGGTGGCGGTGGCAACCATGGTGGTCATGGGAGTGAAGGCTCTCACGGCAACGGAAGCGGTGGATCCCGCGGCGGCGGACATCGGTAATTCGCCCCGACTATTCAACAGAGAAAAGGAACGGCTGACTGCATCTGCTGCCAGCCGTTTTCCATTGTGAGGCAGCTTCTCGTTGCAGTTGGAAACAATGCAATCCTGCCGCCCGCGGCAGCCAGCGCGGAAACAAGTCTTAGCGGGTCCGCGAAAATGGCGGGGCCCAGATAGCGCCACCGCGCCCCATATTGTTGCTCACTAATTCCCGATTTCTCTTTACTGATCCCTGATTACTGATCACTGTTTACTCGCCGCCGGCAGCGGCGGCGGCCGCCGCTCCATCTCCGTCGGCACGGCAATCGACCGCGCGCCATTCTTGCCCACGGCGCGTACGGCAAAGAAGTGATTGTCCGTGGAAACGCCCTTCAAGACTGTTTCACCGGGCGAAGCCGCAAAGTCATTAACCAGCCAGCGAGGATCGCTGGTCTCGCGCCACAGGATTTCAAAACCAGCGCGCTCCGGATCATCTTCGGCTGACCAGGACACCTTGGCGTCCGGCGTGACCGCCCCCGTAAGCTTCGCATCCTTCGGCGGAGCCGGAGCCAGCGCCAACTGCCGAAGCGCCTCCGCATTGGCACGTGCCACGTCGCCCATAAACGTAAAGTTGAGATACTTCTCAAAATCACCATATGCGATTCCGTTTTCCGCGCGCGGCGTTTGATGCTGGTGATTGTAATCTTCCAGCGGCTCGGTAAATCGCACCGCCGGCAGCCCCGCTTTATAGAAAGGATAGTGATCGCCGCCGCGACCGTAGCGGTCCACGCGGAAAATCATTCGAATCGCCGCGCGTCCATCGATCTCTTCGACCGCGCGTGCCAATTCCCGTGAAGGCGAATCCGCATCGTCAATTTCGCCATTTCCGGAAAAGAGCCGCACGCGATGCGGTGCACCAGCCGCGGAATCGGCGCCCACGATATCGTCGTCCAGCATTCCGCCAACGGTATAACCCTGCTGTTTGGCCCACTCCAAAAGGTGCGTGCTCCCGAGCAGCCCTTGTTCTTCGCCTGAAACCGCCGCAAAAAGTATCGTAGCGCGATACGTCCCGCGCCCGTTTGCCCCTGCCTTGCTCACCAGCCGCGCGCATTCCACGCTCACCGCTACACCCGAAGCATCATCGTCCGCACCCGGAGCATCCGCATTCGGGTCCATCACATTCGATGGCCGCGAATCAAAGTGCCCGGAGACAATGAAGATGGTCTTGGCCAGCTGCGGGTCGGAGCCGGGAAGAATGGCGTACACGTTTTCCAATGGCATCGGTTTTCCAGAAGTTCGCTCCGAAGTCGATTCGAATTTATCAACCACCACCTGCAATTTCCCTCCGGAATCTTTCGCGATCTCATTGAATCGCGCCACGATAACATCACGCCCGCAACCAATCCCCCGCTTCGAATCCGTCCACGAAGAAAGCGTCAGCCTCGTCCCACACGCAACAAGTTTCCCGATCAGCGCCCGCATCGATTTTTCATCCACCGCCTGCCGCGCAACGACTCCCGCAGGCCGCGGCAGCAGAGGTTTGCCCTGCAGCGGCTCCGCCGGATCACGCGACACGGCCCGCTGCGCGAGAGCAGGTATGGCCATCAGCAAGAGCACGACGACCGCTCTCGCCAAAACTGCTAAGCCAAAACTGCAAGTCCCGCTTGATCCATTTCCCATGGGTGATTCTCCCGCGAACGGTTAGTTCGAAATAGACCCGGCATTCTAGCGCGACTGGGCATCCGAATAATAATGCTATTGTCCGCCCGGCTCGATGGCATTGCGGCATCTGCGTGCCCTGCCACGGTTTCCTGCTTTTCTTGAAATTGACATCCCTCCCACTACTCTGGAACTATCAAGGGCGCTCCCACACCCTTGGCGGTATTGTTCGGAGGGCTTCGGCGCCTCTGAGCGCTCAGGTGTAGGCACGCTGAGGGAAACTCCGGCATGGTGGCTGGCATTCGCACACGCGACCTGCGCAAGGTCTACACTTCAGCACCTCCTGTGGCCGCTGGCACGGGGGGCTTCTCGTTCGGCGCGCCGAAGGCCAAGGGTAAACAGCCAAAACCGGAGATCGTCGCGCTCGATGGAATCTCGCTTGAAATATTGCCGGGTGAAGTCTTCTGTCTGCTGGGGCCCAACGGCGCTGGCAAATCCACCACCGTTGGCGTTCTCACTACGCGCGTCCGCCCAACCAGCGGCCAGGCTTTCATCGGCAAACACGACGTCTGGAAGGAGCAAGTCGCCGTCAAGCGCTTGATTGGCGTTGTCTCCCAGCGCCCAAATCTGGATTTTTCCCTCACTGCCCGCGAGATTCTCGCCTTCCACGGCGCCTATTTCGGCCTTTCCTCTCACGAACGCGCCAAGCGTGCGGAAACCCTTCTCGAGCGCTTCAAGCTCACCGATCGCGCCGACCAAATGGTCCGCGGATTCTCCGGCGGCATGATGCAGCGCCTCTCCATCGCGCGCGCCATGATGCACGATCCACAAGTCCTTTTCCTGGACGAGCCCAGTGCTGGCCTGGACCCGCAGACCCGTTTGCTCTTGTGGGAAATCGTGGGCGAATACAACCAGAGCGGCAAAACGATTCTGCTGACCACTCACAATATGGAAGAGGCCGACGCACTGTGTAAGCGCCTCGCCATCGTTGATCACGGCCGCGTCATCGCTTTGGGAACTCCACAGGAGCTGAAGGCTTCCGTTCCCGGCGGCTTCCTCCTGCGCCTCCGCTTCGGCCGGCACTCCCCGGAGCTCGTGCAGCGTCTCCAAGGCTTGGCTGGCGTCCGGGAAGTGCGCGCCGCCGACGGCGATGGCACGGACCTGTACGCCGACCGTAGCGGTTCGCTGGTCGCCGAGGTCGCCAATCTCGCCTCCGCTGCTGGCGTCGAATTGTGTGACGTTCACATTTCCGAGCCCAGTTTGGAAAATCTCTTTCTGCACCATACCGGAAGGAGCTTGCGCGAATGAACTGGAAGGCCTTTTTCGCCATGCTCGCGCGCGATGCCCACGTCGCTCGCCGCAACTTTGTCGCGTTGATGTTTCAAACCTTTTTGCAGCCGCTGATGTTCGTGTTCATCTTCGGCCGCGTCATGGTCGGCAGCGGATACATGCCGGCTTCCTACCAGAGCCTTCTGCTCCCGGGAATCATGGCCATCTGCATGGTCGGCACTGGCATCTGGGCCGTCGCGATGCCCCTGATCGCTGAGTTCCAGTTCACGCACGAAATCGAAGACCGTCTGCTCGCTCCTATGGAAATTTCCTGGCTGGCCATCGAGAAGGTTGTTGCTGGCACGCTGCAGGCCCTCGCCGCCGGCTTCATGGTGATCCCCGCCGCTTGGTTGCTGCTCCGTCCCGGCGTGGACTTGAACGTGCCCCATCCCATTCTCTTTGCGGTTGTTGCATTGCTCGTCGCTCTCTTCTCCGCGACCGGTGGCCTGGCCCTCGGCTGCAGCATGCAGCAGACCCACATCGGCCTCATGTTCAGCCTCATCGTGGCGCCGATGATTTTCTTCGGCTGCACCTACTACCCCTGGAGCGCTCTTGAAAAGTTCCCCATTCTGCAAAAAGCCGTGCTCGTAAACCCCCTTGTCTACGCCAGTGAAGGTCTTCGCGGAACCATGGTTCCCCAGTATGCTCATCTCCCCATGGCCGCCGTAGTCATCGGCCTGCTATTTTTCAACGTCGTGCTGCTCTTCACCGGCCTTCGTAGCTTCCACGGCAAGTCTGTCAGCTGAGCTCGTCACTCGTCATTTGTGTGTACGCTCGTTTCTTTACCCGGCGGTGGCGAACTTTAGGACCAATTTTCTTTACGTGCGCGGTTCCCGGCTGGATTATTCTTAGTCCGATCCTTTGCGATCCGAGGAAGCCATGAGATTTGCGAAAATTGTTTTTTGGATTGCTGGCATCTGGGGCTTGCTGGTCCTCACGCCTCTTTACTTTATGTTTGATCTTATCGGGCGCAATGATCCGCCGGCCATCACGCATCCAGGTTTCTTCTATGGATTCGTGGGAATCGCCTTGGCGTGGCAGGTCGCTTTTATCGTCATCGCGACAGACACGGTGCGTTTTCGGCCTCTCATGATTCCTTGCATCCTTGAAAAAGTGAGTTACGGCGCGGCGGTGATTGTCCTCGTCTTGCAAAACCGAATGCACAGGTTGGACTTGGTCTTTGCCGGCGCAGACCTTCTTCTCGGCCTCCTCTTCATAATCGCCTATTTCAAGACTTCTTCCCGTGCATCCAATGAGCCATGAATGTTCACCCTGACCCGCTCCTCTGACTCATCACTTTCAACTTTTAGCTTTCAACTTTGAACCCCCCTCCCCCGTTTTGCCGGTTCCGCCGCCGCTCGCTCCCGCAACAACCAACACCCTGCTCCTCCTTACTGACCGCTGAAAACTGACAACTGAATACCTCCTTTCCTTTCATCCCCCTTTCATCCTCGAGTGTTTTGCCCCAGCGGCCGTGTGTGCTAACGTTTTTCGTTTATGAAGAAGCGCATTGGCGTGCTCTTAAGCGGCCGCGGCTCGAATTTCGAGGCGCTCGCGGAAAGCGTTGCGGCGGGAAGGATTCCGAACGCGGAGATCGCCGTCGTCATCAGCAATCGCGAAGGCGCGCCGGGTATCCAACGCGCGGAAGCGCGCGGAATCAAGACGCAGGTGATCTCTTCGAAAGGCCTGGAGCGCGAAGTGTACGACCGCCAGGTCGCTGCGGTTCTAGACGAACACCAAGTCGATGTGATCTGCCTCGCCGGATACATGCGCCTTCTGTCTCCCTTTTTTGTCGCAAAATTTCTGAACCGCATCCTGAATATTCACCCTTCGCTGCTCCCGTCATTCCCCGGGCTGGAATCGCAGCGCCAGGCGCTCGAATACGGCGTGAAATTCGCCGGTTGCACCGTCCACTTCGTCGACGAAAATCTCGACGCCGGCCCAATCATTTTGCAGGCCACCGTCCCCATCCTCGACGGGGACACGGAAGCAACTCTTTCAGAAAAAATCCTGAAAGAAGAACACCGGATTTATTCTCAAGCGGTGAATATCGTGCTCGAAGGAAAATACAAAATCGAAGGCCGCCGCGTACTACGCACGGGTTGAAAACAATTCATGACCAACTCGAATTTCAAACCCGTCGCCGAACAACTCGCCTACCTCAAAAAAGGCATAGCCGAAATCGTCCCCGAAGCCGACCTGCCCGCCAAGCTGGAAAAATCCCAAAAGACCGGCAAACCCCTCCGTGTCTATCTCGGCGTTGACCCCACCGCCCCGGACATTCATCTAGGACACACCGTGGTCCTCCGCAAGCTCAAACACTTTCAGGACCTCGGCCACACCGCCATCTTCCTGATCGGCGATTTCTCCGCGATGATCGGCGACCCCACCGGGCAATCCGAAACCCGTCCCCCGCTCACCCGCGAACAAGTGGACGCAAACTCCAAGACTTACCTCGCACAAGTCTTCAAACTCCTCGATCCCCAAAAAACCGAAGTCCGCTACAACAGCGAGTGGCTCGACAAACTCACCAGCTACGAAGTCGTCCGCCTCTGCGGCCACTATCGCCTCGCCCGCATGCTCGAACGCGAAGATTTTCGCTCCCGCCTCGCGGGCAATCAGCCCATTTCCGTCCACGAACTCTTGTATCCACTGCTGACGGCGTACGACGCCGTCGTTCTCCAGTCGGATGTCGAAATCGGTGCGACTGAGCAAAAATTTAATTTGCTCGTGCACCGCGACATCCAGCGCGAATACGGCCTGGCCTCGGAAGTGGCGTTGACGATGCCCATTCTCGTGGGTCTCGACGGCCACCGCAAAATGTCCAAGAGCCTCGGCAACTACATCGGCATCGCCGAGGCCCCCGGCGAAATCTTCGGAAAAATAATGTCCATTCCCGACGAACTGATGTGGCCGTACTACGAGCTGGTGACCGACCGCGCGCCCCAGGAAATCGCAGCGCTGAAACAAGAAGTCGCCGGTGGTCAATTGCATCCCATGGACGCAAAAATGCGCCTCGCAAAGGAAGTCATCACCGGCTTCCACGGTGCAGACGCCGCCCGCAAAGCCGCCGAAAATTTCCAGCACGTTCACCGTGACCGTCAACCTCCAACCGAAGTGCGCGTGCAGAAATTGAGATGTGGCCCTCCTACGCGACTGTGGACTATTGTTCGCATTTCCGATCTCGCGGCCTCGCGCAGCGAAGCAGAGCGCCTTATCAAGCAAAAGGCTGTAGAAATCGACGGCCTAGTGATCGACGATCCTCGTAAGGAAATCGACGTGACCAAGCCGACCAGCTTTCTATTGCGCGTAGGAAAGAAGGATTTCGTTCGTTTCGTGGTTGAACCGTAGGGGCACGATATATCGTGCCCCTATTATAATACGGTCATGCCAGAACTTCAGCCGCGAGCCCTACCACATGCTCCGCGATGGAAGGCGCAGCGGTGAGCCCGGGAGACTCCATCCCTACCAGGTGAATCGCCTGCGGCACGTTGGGGTCGCGTGTGATCACGAAGTCCGCGATGCCGTGGCCGCCGGGGGGCACCAGTTTCGGCCGCAATCCGGAATATCCGAGCTGCAAATCACTCTCTATAATTTCCGGCAGCAGCGTTTTCGCGCTGCGCGCAAAATCCTCAATCGGCAAGCGGTTTTTCTCGTAGTTATCTTTTCCCTCGACGTACGTCGCCGTGGGCCCCAAGAGAAATGTTCCCCACAGCGTTTTAGTGAAGTGCACTCCGAGGCTGAGCCCGTCCGAATGCGGCAGGGGATAAACAAGATTGTTGATCAGCGACGAACGCGGACCACGCACCTCGCAGTACTCGCCGCGTACCGGATAAATTTTCCAGGAATGATTCCCCAGCATCGCCGCCACATCATCCGCATACAGTCCTGCAGCGTTGATCACGCATCGCGCTTCGATCGTTTCATCCTGCGCATCCTTTTCATCGCCGATGCGCAGCCCCACGCGAATGCTTTCAGCGGACGGCTGCAGTGAAATCAGCTGCGCGCGAGTAACGACATTCGCTCCCTGATTCGTCGCCACGCGCGCATAAGCATGAACCAGTTCCTCGGCAGAGACGATCCCCGTCGAAGGCACGTCAAGAGCCGCATATCCATTGATGTGCGGTTCGCGCGCCCGGATTTCGTCGGCGCCGATCAGTCGAAGCCCTTCGACCCCGTTCTCTTCCCCGCGCTTCTTCAGCGCGACGAGTTCGGTTTCCTCGTGGGCATCGACGGCGACGACAAGCTTCCCGCAGTGGCGAAACGGAACATTGTGTTTCTTGCAGAATTCGTACGTGAGGCGATTGCCCTCTACGCACAGCCGCGCCTTCAACGAATTTTTCGGGTAGTAGATTCCGGAGTGGTTCACGCCGCTGTTGCGCGTGCTCGTAGCCATGCCCAGCTTCGGAAATTGCTCGACAAGGAATACGTCCTGCCACCGCTTCGAAACGGTATTGGCGATCGCGCAGCCGATCACCCCGCCGCCGATGATCAGAATGTTTGCCTGGTCCATGAAAACAGAATATCGAAAATAGAGACAGGAAAATAGCAGATCGCTTGCCCTGAAAATCGGGACCCTGAAGTCTCTCCTCTCCTATTTGCAGTCGCTTGCTCAGCTATTGGTCGCCGCCGACCGCGTCAAAAAACGAATTACACCCAACCAGACGCGACTCCGTCCCGTCGTGCACCGCATAAGAAGCTTGTTTGCTTGGCTCATAGCCATTCCGCCAGAGCGAAGCAGCCCCGTGCATGCCATCTTTGTTGATGGCGTAAAAATAGATGTGAAACGTCCCGAGTTTTTTCTTGTCGTTTTTGTAGTTGTGCGCGATGCGGCCCATGGCTTCGAGACAGGCGTCCGTGGGCGATTTGCCCTGGCGCATCATTTCGATGATGGTGTGCCCGCCGGAAATCTTGATGTTTTCCTCGCCCTTGCCGGTCGAACCCGCGGCCCCCACTTCGTTGTCCACGCAGCAGCCCGCCCCGATGATTGGCGAATCACCTACGCGGCCGGGAATTTTCCACGACAATCCGGAAGTCGTCGTCGTGGCGGAGATGTCTCCGTTCGAATCAACGGCCATGCACGGAATCGTGCCCGTTGGCGGATGCGCGATGACGCGCTCGGCGTAGGCGATCTGTTTTTCATCTCCGTCGAAGATTGCTGAAATATGTTCTTTCCATTCCGGCGAATCAATTCCCGGGCGCCAATTGAATGAAGATTTTGCCTTCCACGCGAGCCAGATCTTTCGCGAGTGCTCGGTGAGGAGATTCATTTCCTCAAAACCTTCCGCGACCGCGAAGCGCCGCGCGCCGTCGCCAACGATCATGACGTGATTGGTTTTTTCCATCACCGTCTTCGCGAGGCGCGAAACGTTTTTAATTCGCCGCACGCTCGCGACCGAGCCGGCGCGGTGCGTCGGTCCGTGCATCACGCTGGCATCCAGCTCCACTTCCCCTTCTTCATTCGGCAATCCGCCGTATCCTACGGAGTCGTCGTTCGGATCATCCTCAACGATGGTGACTGCGGCCACGACGGCGTCCAGCGTATCGCCACCCTTCTTGAGAATATCCATCCCAGCACCCAGCGCGTGCAATCCATTCGCGCTGGAAATGATCAGCGGGCGCTTGCCCTGCGCGGGACTGCCCGGAAATGCGCGCGCAGTTGCCGTTGCGCCATTCGAATCGGACAACGTGCGGCCAAAGAGTTTGGTCGCCCCGGCAATGGCGCTCCCAGCGAGCGAAGTAAGAAAGAATTTACGGCGTGACCACAGTTCCATTTGGAGACCTCCTCAGTGTACCGAGGGCACTATACAACAGTTGATAGTTGATAGTTGAAAGTCGAAGCGGCGGGGCCGGGAATCTGGGATATGAAAAATAGCCGAGCTGAATTGTGCAGTGAAAAAAGGAAGATGAAGATCAGGACCAACTTGCCTTTGCGTTATTTTTGTTTTTGGTCGAAGGCCTCGCGTAGGCCGTCGAGCAGGTGCGTTGCGGCTTTTGGATTATCCGTCTTTCGAATGTCTGACCAGAGGGAGTTGCCGGTTTTCGGATCGATCACTGAGATGCGCGTGGAACCAGGTGGCACCGCTTCATCCGCGCCTGCAAAATCTTGGTTGCCGGCTTTTGGCTTGGATGCCGGAGGGTTTTCTCCGCCAGGAACAAACTTCACGTAATTGCCGTTCGAAACGCGCAGCACGATATCCGCTTTCTGCGGCGAGTCGACAATCTGCAGGCGTCCCCATTTCAAAAGCTCAGTGTAGGCGGTGTTCTGGAGTTCAGCGGTAGTGGTTTGGTTCTCGACGTAGACCGTCTTGGCTGAGACCACGCTCGCGGCAAGAGAGGCGCGCTTGTCGTGTTTGTCGTTGGCTTGGCTTGTTATGGTACCGAAGAGAACGAAGAGCGTGAAGGCCGCAAATACTCGGACGAAAAATTTCATGAGGACACACTCCTTGCCGCCCGGGCGCAGGCCGATGCGGCCACAAAACGAATTTGAATTTTACTGGAAGTTTATGACGGACGAGGAGCGCTCATCACTGGACGGAAGTCGAGAAAAAGTGCAGATGGCGCGGCGATTGTGGGGCCTGTCCGGTGGGGTAGTGCGCGCCGGAGGGACTTAGCTTCGAGCCGCCACGCTAGCTGGAAGTAGCTGGCTTCGCGGGGAATTCGCCTTCCCAGCGAGCGATGACGACGCAGGCCACGCAATTGCCGAGAACGGTGACGGCCGTTCGCCCCATATCCATGAGTTGATCGATCGCGAAGAGAAGAAATAATGGTTCCATGGGCAGATGAAACGAAATTGCCGCGCCGAAAACTATCAACAGCGACGCGCGCGCCACGCCGGCAGTTCCTTTACTGCTGATCAAAAGCGTCAGGATCATCAAAGCTTGCTGACCGATGCTGAGGTGCAGCCCCGCGGCCTGGACCACAAAAAATAAGGCCAAAGATTGATAGAGACTTGCGCCGTCCATATTGAAGCTGTAGCCGGTGGGGAGGACGAAGGCGACGATTTCGCGCGGGACGCCGAAGGACTCGAGTTGCTCGATGGCGCGAGGCAGCGTGGCCTCTGAACTCGCGGTGGCAAATCCGATGGTAACGGGCTCGGCGACGGCGTTGATGAAACGCTTGAGGGGGATGCGCGCCCACAGCGTGATGGGCAGCAGAACGGAGAAGATGAAGAAGGCGAGAGCGACGTACATGGTTGCGAGGAGTTTCACGAGCGGGAGGAGGGCTCCCAAGCCGAGGTGGCCGACGGTGTAGGCAACGGCGCCAAAGACGCCGAGCGGAGCGGCGTACATCACCAGGTTGGTGAACTTGAACATGGTTTCCGAGAGGCTCTCGGCGAAGGCGAGAATGGGGCGGCGCTTGGGCTCCGGAACGAGCGCGAGCGCCATGGCAAAGAGGACGCTGAAGACGACGATTTGAAGCACCTGGCCTTCGGCGACGGATTTGGCGATATTCTCCGGAAAGATGTCGGTGATGAGCTGCGTGGCGGTGTGGGGAGAAACATTGAGGGCTTGCGCCGCGGAGGAGGGGGGGAGATGGACGCCTTCTCCTGCGCGGCTGATATGGATAGCCGCATAGCCGATGAGCATCGCAAGCGTAGAGACGATTTCAAAGTAGATCAGGGATTTGAAGCCGAGGCGGCCGACTTTCTTCAGGTCGGAGTGGCCGGCGATGCCCACGACGAGAACGCCGAAGAGCAGCGGCGCGATGATCACCTTGATGAGCCGGAGAAAAATGGTGCCGAGGAGTTGCAGCTTTACTGCGATGGAGGGCCAGTCTTGCCCAAACTCTGCGCCGGCGAGCAGGCCGACGAAGATCCAAGTTGTCAGCGAGCGGCGGGATGTGGCATAGGCGGCGATGAGAAGGATTACGAGCCAGCGCAGGAGCGTTGAAACGAGCGTGGGCAGCGGCAGCATCTGAGCGCCGGCGAGAAGCAATGCCGCAATGGCAATGGTGGCGGTCAGGATGGTCGCTTCCAGGAATTTGTCTTTCATCGGCGTTGCGCAAGGGATTCCATCGGTGCCGAAAGGTATGCTGCTTCGGGTTGCGTGTCAATAAGAGCGGGAAAAGGGAAGCCATGAGGCAAAAAGTAACGAGGTGCGGAGTGCTCGACGAGGAGATGAGTTCCAAAATCGGAATTGTTGGGTGACACCCGGCGGTTTTAGTAAGAGACTTGTTCTCTCGTGCGGTTTTAGGCTTTGCGTATGTGCGCTCTGGAAGACTGGCAGATTTTGTTGGGCCTATTCCCCCCGAATGGCAAGCCCCGCGCAAGAATGAGCCACCCGTCGGCAGAGTCGGGGCGAGTGCTGCGGGGCTAGAAAAGTTAAAAGAAGCTGGGCGATCCCCTGTAAAAATTAGCGGGACCACAATGCGTGAAAAAAAGGCCGCTCCAAGGGGAAATTTGAAGAGCGGGAGAAAGCCGTGCTGCGCCCCTACAAGAATAAAAACGCACAAAATTCGCATTTCTCAGGGGGTGGCGGCGCGAGGAACGCAAAGAGAAGAGAGATTTCATAACGCACACACCGCGTGCGTTATGGCGCGGAGTTCTCTCTGCGCAGGCCGACCGCTTCGCAGGAGCGAAGCGGAAAGAAAAAGTCGGCCTGCTCCGTTCGAAATGACGGTTGGCGGGGGGAGGCAACTTTGTGCGCAACCTCGGGTGGGGGAGGCGCATCTCATGGGCGAGGCAGAAGACAACGAAGACCGGGAAGGGCTACGCGATTGCGCAGTTCTGAACGGGCTCCTGGCTTCCGCCGCCCCAGCTTCATCCTCAGCCGCCATCCCGGCCCGTTTGGTCCAGCCAATCCAACTAGGAGGGTCGTAGCATGCAAACTCTGAGAGTAGTTGTATTTGCGTCGTGCACGGTGCTGATCACTATGCTGTTTGGGGCCACACTCGCCCCGGGCGCTAGAGCGGATCAGTGGGACAGAAAAACTATTGTTACCTTCAGCGATTCGGTGGAAGTTCCCGGGCAGGTTCTGCCGGCGGGGACCTACGTCTTCAGACTGGCCGATAGCCCGACCGACCGACACATCGTCCAGATTTGGAATGCGGATGAAACGCAAATCCTGGCAACGGCCATGGCCATTCCAAACACTCGCTTTGAACGACCCGATAAATCCATTTTCGAATTTGAGGAGCGCGCGGGCAACTCGCCCATGGCTCTCAAAGTGTGGTTTTATCCAGGAGACAGCACGGGACAGGAGTTCATCTATTCCCGATCTTCCTATGGCCGGAAGGAGTAGTTTGCACCGCCGTTGAATCGGGAGATTTCCGATTCCTGTAAGTCGTCACCGGCGGGGCTTCCACCAAGAAGAGATGGGAGCCTCGCCGTTTTTTCAAGCTGGCCGCGAGACCAAAACGCGATTTGCCCGACGACGGAAAGTCCGATTGAATTCGGAGGGGGCGGGGTAGGAAGAGAAGAGAGATTTAATCCCGCAAAATGCGCGGGATGGCGAAGAGGTCTCTCTCCGCAAGCCGACCCTTTTGCAGGAGCGAAAGGGGAAGAAAAAGCGTCGGCTTGCTCCGTTCGAAATGACAGTGGGCGGGGGGATAGACGATAAGAGCGAAGGCCAGCCAAAATCTCAAGTGTTAAGTCTGCGCCACTAGCTGAAGGCGAGAAGAGGGCACAATGTATTGTGCCCCTACAAAGTTAAAACGTGCCTGCGACAGCGTGTCCCATCCCTCTTGGCAAATCGCTAGGGGTTCGCCAATCGAGGTCGTGTAAAATCATTTACCTGGGGATGGGCCCAATGAGGGATGAGAGCACAAAGCAGGCGGCGCAGGAATATCTGGCGGCCAAGCTCACCGAAGAAGAGCAGATATACGAAGAGAAGCACAATATGGCATTGGCGGTCGCGCGCGCTCCCCTGGTTTGGAAGAGTGTTAAAGACGCTATTTTCGAGAAATGCGCTGAGTGGAATGCGGTGACGCAGGAAGAGACGCTTATCTGCAAGGAAACGGCGATTGGAGATCTTAGGATTTGGTGCGCAGCCAGATCGAAACAGATGACGGTGCATTACGATTCCAAGAAACTTTTGATCACGGTGAAGAACACAGGGCGGCTGGAACACGAAAAAGACGTGATCCTGCACATCGAGGGCTACCGGACAGGCGCCGACCGTGCCGACCGGGATGTTCACCTGGTGCGGAACGAGCAGGCTGTGAACATCGATATGCTGATTGTGGGCGAGCTTCGCGTCCTGACCGGGATGAGCCGCCAAAGAAACGCTTAGGGATCGAGAACAAGCATACCTTCCGCACAACGCGCTCTCTAGAAAATCAAGGCAGGAAGAGAGGGCCGTCTCCCCGACAAAAGTCGGGGTAAACGCGGGCCGTACAAAAACAAATTCGAAGACAAAAACAGGGCGAGCTGAAACTCGCTCCTATATAGGCAAATTCAAAGGACCGGCAACCAAAGAGGTTGGGCTTTTATTCGGAGGCACCGAGGGGGAGGAAGTATTGGGTCCCTTTAACGGGTTCCTGGAGACGCTTGAGGAGGAGCTGGAGGTCTTCACTGCGCTCGACGAAATCGATGTCGGAGGTGTTGATGACCAGGAGGTCGGAGGCGGCGTAGCGGAAGAAGAAATGTTCGTAGGCGCGGGCGACTTCCTCGATGTATTCAGGCGCGATGTGAGACTCGTCGCGGGAAGCTTTTTTGGCGATGCGGGCGCGGAGGACTTCGGGCTTGGCCTGGAGATAGATGACCAGATCGGGAGCGGGAATGTCCGCGGTGAAGGATTCGTAGTAGCGCTCGTAGAGCTTGAGCTCCTCGTCGTCGAGGTTGAGATTGGCGAAGATGCGGTCCTTTTCCAAGAGGAAGTCGGAGAGGACGGGACCGGGAGCTTCGACGGCGAGGGCTTCGCGGAGGCGCTTGCGGCGCTCGATGAGGAAGTACATCTGTGCGCGAAGGGCGGAGCCGGGTTTGGCGTTGTAGAAATCGGCGAGGAAGGGATTGTCATCGCAATCGTAGATGCGGCGGGCATGCAGGCGCTCGGCGAGGACGCGGGCGAGAGTGGTCTTGCCGACGCGCAGAGGGCCTTCAATAACGATGAAGCGGGGAAGCTGCGGACCGCGCTGCGGAAGGCGAGCGCGCTTGGCGGCGGAAGAGTCGATGCCGGGCATCGTTTCGTTTGACTCGCGGGAGGGCCGAGGTCAACAGGCGGATTATAGCAGAGTGGCGGGTAAGTCATGTGCGGTCCGCGCGCTCTCGATGGGCGGCACCGCAGGGCCAGGAATGTAAAAATATTTTCACATTTATGGTCTAGTACTGCCGTTTAAAAAGAGGCAAACGGAAGGGCCAGAGGGGCGTACTAATCAGAATGAGACCGATAGGCCAGTGCCGCCTGACTTTTTGAACAGTAAATTAGCCTCATTGCGAGTGGGGATGGACTTGCAAGACCCATAGGCAATACTGAGGTGGCAAATGGTCATTACAGCGCTTCTCCTGA
The DNA here is from genome assembly GCA_003224525.1 of Acidobacteriota bacterium. Taxonomy (GTDB): domain Bacteria; phylum Acidobacteriota; class Terriglobia; order Acidiferrales; family UBA7541; genus Acidiferrum. Next base: position 23,148 of record QHZB01000068.1, read on the forward strand.
TCTGTTCCATCCCGCAGATGGACGACACGGCGAAAGTGGTTAACGATTCTCCCGCGGTTGTTTCCGATAGCGCGGCAAAAGATTCTACTCTCATCGCATCCCTGCCTTCCGCGCCTGCACCCAATGTGAGTGCCGATCCGGAGCCCATCACTCCGAACCCGGCGGCGCAACCTTTTCGACTGGTGAAACCGGTATTTACGCGGCCTCGCGAAACGCCACGGCAAAGAAAGATTTGGTATGGATTGGCGCTGGCGGGACACAGCGGCGCGGCCTTCGACGCCTGGACAACCTACCGTGCGGTCTCCGGCGGCTACGGGCGAGAGGCGAATCCGTTCATGCGCCCCTTCGCAAACTCGAGCGCGATTTATGCGGCGACGCAGGTGAGCCCGGCGTTCATGGACTTCCTGGGCAAGCGGATGATGGCGAGCCAGCATGGCTGGGTACGAAAGGTTTGGTGGCTGCCACAGGCGGCGGGCGCGAGTATGTCGTTTGCGTCCGGCGCGCATAACGTCGGCGTCGTGCACTAAGAGTTCCCTCAATCGCCCCAAACGGAAAGCGTGCCGGTGACCCTCCTCACCGGGACGCTTCTGTTTTTTTGGCAGGCGCAGCGTCGTGCCACACGCGCGATGCCAGGCTATTTGCCGACCACAACGATCACGAACGAGCCCGGCTTCATCTTGCCGCGGCGTTCACCGGGAGCAGGCGGATCGAAGTCGGCGGCCGGGAGGAAGATGTTGTGGGTCTTGAGGTCGAGACCCATGGTGCGGGCAGACTTCTTCGTGGGGACATTCTCCACGACGGTGTACTTGTCCGGCGAATCCTCGTGGATGACCGTAAGGTTGCCATCGCCGCAGGAGGCGAACACGTAGCCCGTCGAGGGATCGAAGGCGCTGGCATCCGGACCTTCGCAGATGGCCGGAGTGGCGACGACCTTGCCGGTATCCGCGTTCACCACGGCCATAACTTTTTCATCGCATACAGAGAACAGGCGGCGGGTCTTCAGATCCATGGCCAGCCCTGAAGGCGACTTGCAGGGTGCGAGCGGCCAGTGGTGGAGTTCTTTGAGGTTCTGCGCATCGAGATGATGGAGCGCGGAGGTATCCTCGTTGTTCACGTAGACCGTGCCCTTGCCGTCAGCGACGGCAAATTCGGGCTTGCCGCCCAGATCTATCGTGCCCGCCACGGTGCCATCCGCGGCGTTAATCGCCGTGGCATTCTTGCCGCGGCCGTTGAAGGTGAAGACGCGCTTGGTGACGGCATCGTAAATGATGGCGTCGGGATTCGCATCTGTTTTAATGGTGCCGATGGATTTCAACGTTTTGAGGTCGAAGATGGTTACGTCGTTCGAACGGCCGTTGCTGGTGAAGCCGCGACCGAGGTCGGAAGCGACGGCGATGCCATGGACGCCTGTGGTGTCGGGGATGTCGCCGACGACGGCGTAGGTGTCCGCATCGAGAACCATCGTGTGAGTGCCTCGCGAGACGTAAACACGGCGGGCGTCGCTGTCCACGTAGACGTAGTCCCAACCACCCTCGCCGCCGACGGGGACGGTTTTGATAACGTGATAACCGCTCGCGCCGGGCGACGGCGTGGCCGCGCGCGAGAATGCTGCGGCAGAAAAGACTATCGCAACTGCGAGTGAACCGAGAATGGTGAGTAGGGTGAAACGCTTACGCATGATGTTTTCTCCCATTGGTTTTCTATTCCTTGCTTGAGCCAAGTATAAACAGCTATATAACGAAGAACATAAACGCAACATAAATACGCGGGGTTTGGCTACATCTTTGATTTGTGCTGTTCGAACCAGCCCGCAATATAGAGCATTTTGGCGATGTGGTGGCTGGGGCGGCGGGCGATGCCGTGGGGTTCTTCGGGAACGCGGACGAGAACAGTGTCCACGTTCAGGAGTTTGAGCGCTTCGTAGAACTGCTCGGCTTCGGAAATGGGAGTGCGATAGTCGGCTTCTCCGGTCATGACCAATGTGGGCGTTTTGACTTTGGCGACGAGATTGGTGAGCGAGCGCTGCATGTAACTGTCGGTGTTGTCCCAGGGAAGACCCGGGAACCAGTATTTCGTGATGAATGGAATGTCGGAGGTGAGCGCAAAGCTGTACCAATTGATGACGGGATAGAGCGCAGCCGCGGCGCGGAAACGATCGGTGTGCTCGATGGTCCAGCAGGTGAGGACGCCGCCGCCGCTGCCGCCGGTGACGAAGAGATTGTTGGTGTCGATGTAGCCCTTGGCGATAACGGCGTCGACGCCGCTGTTGAGGTCGGAATAATCGTCGCCCGGATAAGCGTGATGGATGAGATTAGCAAATTCTTCGCCGTAGCCCGTGCTACCTCGAGGATTCGTGTAAAGAACCACGTAGCCGCGAGAGGCCAGGACCTGCTTTTCGAAATCGAAACGGTCGCCGTAGTCGGCGAACGGGCCGCCGTGAATCTCAAGAACAAGGGGATATTTCTTTGTAGGATCAAAATCCGGTGGGTGGACGATCCAACCCTGAATCTTACGATTGTCTTTCGATGATTCGAACGAGAACTCTTCGACGTGACCGGGTTTTTTCTGAGTGAGGAGTTCTTCATTGAGAGAAGTCAGGACTTTCATAGCGCCGTTGTTGAGGATGGCGACATCGCCGGGATTGTCTGGACGCCCGTAAGTGAGGGCGATCATGCCCGTACGTGCGAGGGAGAAGGTGCCGCTGCCGCCGGCGCCGATTGTGGCAGCGAGATGATCGGCAATTTTCTTGAAGGTTCCGTCGACGAGATAGAAGCCAACTTTGGAATCGCCTTGATCGTCGTAGCGGAAGTAGATGCCGGTGCTGTCGGGAGCCCATTGCGGGTCCTGGACGTCGCGATCGAGCTTGTCGGAGAGGGAGTGCGAGCCGGTGCCATCACGATTCATCAGGTAGAGCTTTGTGGTCTGGTGACCTTGATAGCGATCGTCGAAACCGGTGTAAGCGATGAATTTTCCATTGGGAGAAACGGCGGGTGCATTATCCGGCCCTTTGCGATTAGTGAGCGGACGCAAGGAACCGTCGGAGACATTGAATTCGTAGACTTCATCATCGAAGTATTCGTGATCGGATTCGGGATGGCGGTTGACGGAAACGAGCAAGTACTTGCCATCGGGGGTCCAAGAGGCACGCGAGGGTCCGAATTCATTGCCGCCGTTGGGAAAGTCGCCGTTCGAGACTTGCCGGGGGGCGCCACCTTCTGCGTTGACAACAAAAACCTGGATGTAGCCGGGCTTCAGATAGCCTGTGCCATTGAAACGATAGACCAAACGATCATAGACGGTGGGAGGATCGGCCCACTTTGCGCCGGAAGGCGCGGCGGGCAGATCGGCGATATGCGGACCTTGGCCCGGAACGAGAGCCGAGAAGGAGAGCATTTTTCCATCGGGGGACCAGGCGATGGCGTCGGGGGCCTGCTCGAGATTGGTGATGCGCGCGGTCTGGCCGCTGTCTATCCAGCGGACGTAGAGTTGCTGTTTGCCGTCAGCATCGGAGAGGTATGCCAGGCGCAGGCCGTCCGGCGACCAGCGCGGAGAAGCGTCGCTGCGGTTGCCCGTAGTTAGCGGGCGATGATCGGTTCCGTCTGTATTGATGATCCAAAGATTCGAGTAGCGCTTGTCGGACATGGGATCAGCGAAGCGGCGCACATAGGCGATTTTCTTTCCGTCGGGAGAGATCTGCGGGTCGGTGGGAAGCTGCAGCTGGAACTCCTCCATGGCAGTAAGTTTGTGAGAAGCATCCTGCGCCCATAGGGCGGGGCATGAAGTAATTGTCAGAGTTGCGGCAAGAAGAGCGGCAAAGGTGCGCACTTTAGGTGTCATGGGAAAGAGCCTCCTCGCGCGGGGGAGTTAACAACGCGAATGCCGCTATGTCAAGGTAAAGGGAACAGAGAAATGGATGCGGCGGGAGCGTTTCGTTGACACTTTTAAAGTGCGCTTCGCTAGACTAACTTCTGTAGTTGATCCGACCGTAGCTGCCTGCGCGGTTCCCGGGTAGCTCAACGGTAGCGGCGCTTGCTGAAAAAGATGATGCGAAACTGCCGCTGCGAAACGCTGGATCAATGCGGAAAAGGAATACTTCAGAGCCAGCGGCGGGATGTGCCGGTAAAATCTCTAGTCGCGAATGGCCGACGCAGCTCGACAAATTTCCTTCATATGTAACCCCGGATTCCGCTGGCTCTAAGTCGGGATAATGCAAATGTGATTCACGCGGACTCTCGCGACAATTCCCGGATGACGGGAAAGCGCGGGAAGTTATCGATTCGTCCGTCGGATTAGTACTGATACGCACCAGCAGTGACCGACCACTTTGCTGGAGAGAGCCCGACTTCCCGGGACTTATCCGCACGATGCCCAACTGGATTACTGTCTGTTTAGGGTGAAACTGTTCGTGCCCCCGCGAACATCCTCCTGCAGCAGTCCCCCAGATCCGCCCGAGATGAAGTGGTGCGAACCTTCATTAGTTCCCAAGCTCACGAAAATGAAATGGCACTTGCGCGAATCCTGACGAGCGATGCCGCTCGGCCAAATGCAGCCGTGAAACGGAGTAGTTCCCGGATTGGCCATCCACCAAGGAAACGATCAAAGCAATTTGTCGTGAGTGTAATCGCGATGTTACGCCAACTACCCGCCAGATTCCTAATTTCCGAGGTTTCAGCCGCAGCGGCTTTCGCTGGTACCGGCTGCAAACCGTGTTAGACGGCTCAAAGAAGAGATCAGGGCACCTTGCACGCGAAGTTTGCCGCGTCGTTCGTGCTGCCCACGCCGGTGTAGTGCGCGACTTGTGGATAGGGACAGAGTGGCCGTGTCATGTTGACACGGTTGTCTCTGACTCGCGATGCGATCAATCGATCGGGTGCGATTCCGGACTCGCGCCAACGCTCTAGCGCGGCCATCCAGTTCACTTGGTCGGGCCCCGGCCCACCTCCGCAATGCTCCATGCCGGGTACCATGAAGAGCCGCAGCCAATCCTGCTGCTGCGATCCCATTTTTACCAACACACTTGAATAATAATTGACAGTGTTCTGCGGCGAGATCGCCCCGCCGGATCCGCCATCATTCCAGCCATGAAAGATGAGAAGTTTCCCACCACGAGCCCGAAAGGCGGAAAGATCCGGATTCACGGCGTCCATGAAACCGGCTTTCTTGTCGATCAGGGAGGTATCGCGGTCCAGGTCGAACGTGCGCCAGTCCCACGACGGGTCTTCGTGAGCGACGAACCTGAACATACCCACGTCGATCGATCCAGGTTCAGGTTTGGCGCCTGTCAACATGGCCCAACCTGTTTCGCCGCCAGGTACTAATCCAGGGTAAATCAATTCCCCCGTCTTTCGCCTTGCCGGGGCGTACCCCATCTTCACGGCCTCTATCTGTTGCGCCGTCAGGCAATCGTCTCGGTCGGCGCCGTGGCACAAAAGTGTTGCAGGATCGAACTGGCATTGTTGTGGGTCCGTCAGCAGGCCGTCCTTCACTCCGTCGATTGCGTCGCATGCGGCGAGCACGGCGCGATTGAGGAGCGCGAGTTTGGCGCGAGGGACAACACTCGCCGGGCTTTGGAGGATCCTCGCTTCCACGGCGATCCGCCAGGCACACAGCTGCGTCTGATTATTCGCTGGAGCGCCGGCGATAATCCCATCGAAGTCTTCCGGGTAGCGCTGAGCCTCCATCAGGGCCTGCCGCCCCCCAGTGGAGCAACCCGTCCAGTACGAAAACCCTGG
>QHZB01000435.1:0-4670 GCA_003224525.1 Acidobacteriota bacterium
GGCGGCATCGTTTGGGGCTGGCTCGACCTCGGAACATGGAAAGCGCAACTAAGCAGTGCGCACGGCAAAACTTGGCAGGTCTTCAGTCTGAAATATTCTGGACCGAATGAAGACTGGCTTAACGGAAATGCAGCGGGTCCGAGAGGCAAGAAGGAAGAAATCGATTTTGGCCACAAGGAGGGTGATTTCCTTGCCTTCACCATCAATCTTCGACAGCCGGACGGCCAGCATATAAAGACTTTCTTCGTCGGGAAAATATCAAAGTACAAAATCGTTGGGACCTTCATAGATAATGCCGGAATCACTGGTGAGTGGACGGCAGTTCGCTTAGCCGACAAGCCTAAGTCTTGATTTGTGGCGTTCGCGTCCAATTGACCGGTACGCCCTCGCGACAGATTCCACATGGTTGTGAACGCTGTTACTCAGGAGAAAGCAACCTTTTGTATGATCCTCCCAGTCTCACTGAGCGAACTGAGCATGTTTGGATTGCACGCAGCGAAATTTGAATGATGAAGTCTCTGTCCATTTTAGTGTTCCTGCTTTGCCTCGCCAGTGTGTGCATGGCGCAAGAGAAAAGTACGGGCCAGTCCACAGTGACGGTACATTCCAATTTGGTGATGGTCCCGGTTTTTGTGAACACTAAGGACGGACACGTAGCCTTTGAGCTCAAGGCTGACGACTTCCTTCTCACCGATAACGGCACATCCCAACTTGTTACAATGGAACAAGACGCTGATTTGCAGCCGCTGGCGTTGGCAATCGTGGTTGAGACGGGCGGCGCCGGCGCAAGTCATCTCGCTGACTACCAAGAGTTAGACTCTATTCTCGACGCGTTGATCGGGAACGTAGAGCACCGAGTCGCCGTCCTCGGATTCGACGGTACGCCTCACCTGATAGTTCCATTCACGGCAAAAACAGAGGATGCTTCCATCGCGCTTGCAAGCCTTTCTGCGGGCGACCATGATGCGAGGATTTTAGACGCCGTTGCATTCGCTGTCGCACAGTTCCGAGAACAACCGCCGAGCTATCGGCGCACCATTTTGTTGCTCAGCGAAACGATTGACCGAGGTAGTAAGACAACGCTGAATGATGCCCTGCGCCTTATCAGCGATACAAACACGGCGATATACAGCTTCGGATTCTCAAGTACGCGATCGGCAGTCTCGCACGAAGCGTCAAAGTTCACTAGCAACGACGCCGGACCCGCGCATGGCTGTTTCAGTCACACTGACGCCGATTCCGAGTACGAAGGTCATTACAACAAACAGGTGCTTGACTGCATCAGTCAGCTTGCCCCGCCTCTCCGACTGGCTACCATGACCTTTCTCACCGCTCGCAATTCCCTGCGTACGAACACCGCCGAATCATTAGCCAAACTCACCGGCGGTGAGTTCTTCCACTTCCACGACGCGAAGGACTTGAAGGCAGGTCTGATCGCGCTATCAAATGACATTCCCAATTATTATGTTCTGAGTTTTCAACCAGCGAATCCCACTCCCGGCCTGCATGCGCTCCACGTCGCCACGAAAGGCCGTCCACATCTCGTGACAAAAGTTAGACGCGAGTACTGGATCGACGAGACCGGCCGGTAACGATAATTGTCAGGTCCTGATTTGTGGGGTACACGGAAAAGTGGCCCTCACTGGCCAGAACGGCGTTCGAGGGAGTTGAAGCAATCAATTAGCGGTGGTGAAACTCCCAACAGATTGCTGCCCACAGCGCTCACCGACGCTTCTTTCTTTTTGCTCCTCTTTATTTGTGCCTATCCCCAACTTTCCACAGAAATTCAGAAATTTCGTGCCAGGATCGCTTAGAAACGACGATCGCCACCTCGGCCGGCCCACTGCATCCCCGGTTTTGTCCCTCCTCATGCGCATTTCCCTTTTCCAAAGTAGATCGCCGTCGGCATCGGATCGCCTCCAAGAAACCTTGATTTAGAACGCTAAACGCAGCGTCCAATTGATGCCGGCGGCGTCCATCGAGCGTCCAAAACCGACCATTTCCAGAGGTATTTTCAGCGACTCAGCCGCATAAAGGCAATTGAATCATCGAGACTTATGGAGCGGGCGATGGGAATCGAACCCACGTCCGAAGCTTGGGATGCTTGAAATAGATAAGCAAAAACGCACGAATGGGGGGCAATTTAGCGTTTTTTGAAGTGTTTAAATGGATTCCAATTGTCCCGATGGTTCGTGCCAAGCGCCGCGTGCGACGGTTGCCGCTACGTCTGCGACCTCCCGGGTGGCCCCGGGTGGTTGTTGACACTGTTCTCTGCAATCCCTAAGCTGGAGCCATGGAAGTGCGTTTGAACCCCGACCTGCATGCAAAGCTCACCCGCCTTGCCACCCAACAAGGCCGCGATAGCGAGTCGCTGGTGGTTGAAGCCGTGGAGCGCATGGTGAACTACGATGAATGGTTCATGCAGGAAGTTGAGAAAGGGCTTGCCGCCGCCGACCGCGGTGAGTTCGTAGACCACGAGGAAATCAGGAAACTGATTGACCGCCGGTATCCCGGTTGATGCGTGTCCGCTGGACGGAGCCCGCTGCCCGCGACCTTACCCAAATCTGCGATTACATTGAGGAGCATGACACCAGCAGCACGGCGCGTCGTGTCGCGATTTCCATCTATGAACGCCTGAGCGCTTTGATGGAGTTCCCTGAGCAGGGGCGACAGGGACGCAAATCGGGCACTCGCGAGCTTATATTCACCGGCCTGCCGTATCTTGCCATCTACCGCATCCGCGAGGACGCAGTGGAAATTCTCCGTATTCTACATGGCGCGCAGAAGTGGCCGTAATGAACTGAAGCGTCAATCCGGGTACACATGACGAAAGGCTATCTTCCCTGAGGATCTTTACGATCAGTGCACCAGAGCCACATGGTGGCGGGCACGAAGTTTCACAAGATCTGGGTACAGCATTGTCGTGCGACGCGCACGATCAAGCAGCAATTCCGTGTCAAGACCGCGCTGGATTATCTTCTCGGCAAGAAGATCGTGAACCTCGCGGAGGGAGGAGACCGGCGCCTGGAGTTCGCCACAGAGCTTCTACGTTTTCAGGCAGGATTGTCGAATGTCTTCAACCCCAACGAGCTCGCTGGCTACCTGACTAACCTAAAGAAGAAGCTGCAGAAACTTTTCCACCTCAACTATTCTTCCCCTTCCCCCTCGTCAGCCTAGCCCCGTCCTGCTGTGTTAGCCGCGAGGATCGTGAGTTAAAGGTCCCGGCGGGCAAAGCTGAGTTGAGCCAGGTATGGCAGCAAGAGGATCGCCCCAGCGACAAACAGCAGATTTGCCAAGGGGAAAAATTGGTGGGGCGAAAGGTACCAGTCGAAGGCGCCATAGAGGTAGCGCCGGTCCCAGTCGTAGTAAAATCCCCTACTTCCGGCAAAATGCACACCCCAATAGAGGATCACCACTAGGGCCGCCAGCTCGTAGCCATGACGGGCGCTCGCGGTGACTGTGGCCGTGAAGAACGCCAGTGTGTATATGGCGGCCACCATGATAAACAGCGGCGCGCTCAGCCGGAGCAGGTCTTCGGGAAGCAGGGCGTGCGTCATCGCCCTTAATATGCCAAGGCAGGTGAGAAGGGGCAGAACCAGAAGCGGCAGAAGCTGAGTCAGCCCGGCAAGCCAAGCGGTCCATACAAGGTGGCTGCGCGACCGGGGCCGGGACATCAGGAAGTCCAGGTTCGTCCGTTCGGGGTCGTCTCCCCATCCGAGGACTCCCAGGTCGGCGGCAATAAATAGTAAGGCGACGAGCAGCGCGACCAGGGTGTTGCCAATTCCCGTCTGCCAAATACTGATGGCCTGCGCCGGCGAGGTGATTCGGGCCATGACCCACCGGCCCTCATGCCGTTCCAAACCCGCCGGCAGAGTCGCCAGCACGGCCAAGGCTACAGCCAAGGCCAAATAGACGATTAACCGATAGCGCCGGTCGAACCAACATGCCCAGAAATACATAGCTCCCTCACTCGCATGTTCTTTCCGTGAATTCGCGCCTCAGGCATAAGACCATACCCCTATCTATGCCTCTCGCCATTCCAAAATGCATTGTGACAGCAGCGGGAAGGCAAGGGCCACCAGCAACCACATCAACATGGGCCAGCCGTGCAATGTGAACGGGTCATTTACTCCTGGTGTATCTTCCCAGAGCTTAAGCGACCAGTCCCTGAACCTGAGGGGGCCGCTCAGATGCCACCAGTCCTCGAACGCGCCGGGGAGTAGTTTGTAAAAGAGGATGACAGCGGCGCTCGCACTCAGTCCTTTCATGCTTGAACCTACAAGTGCGGTGGTGAAATGTGTGAGCCCGTAAAGAACCGCGCCGAGGAGCAGGCATTCGAGTAGCTGCGGAAAACATAGCCAAACATAATCAGGGGTGACGGCGCACACAACCGACACCGTCCCCCCCAGCATCATGGCCAGAATCGCGGTCATTTGCGCCAGACCCACGGACCAGTCTGTCCAAACGAAGACCTTACGGCTCGCGGGGCGCGTCAAGAGGAAGGGCATGGCGACGGAACGGTACTCGCGCCCCACGCTCAGCGCGCCCAGTATTAGGCCAACTCAGAGAGCCGCCGGGAAGAGGGTGGCCTCGATCATGTTCAGCCCCCAATTCCACGCCGACCGAGCCGGGTCCCAATACCAGCGCCTCGGACGCGAACTCCATTCCCA
>QHZB01000435.1:4696-10146 GCA_003224525.1 Acidobacteriota bacterium
AGCCGCAGCATAAAGGATTAAGCGGTCGCGCGAGTCGCGCCAGCACTTCCAGGCATACATGGTAGTTCCTTTCCGGCGAGCCCCAAGAAAACTTCGCCCAGGTTGACTGAAGAGATTTCCAGGACCGTGGTAGCCGCGAACCGAGCCGTCTACATATCGGCGTTGGTGCGAGACCACTCGTTTCCGCCGATCCTGGTCAAGAACCCCGGGAATGCAGATGTTCTCGATGAGTGTTTGTACGCATGTCCAGTTGTGTTTGCTCTAACCGTTCATGCCAGTTTCGCCGGATTCACATCGACGAGTACCCGTTAACCAGGCAAGACAGACATGAGCGTAAGGACCATTTAGAAATTCAGGATCCTCCACGCCAAATCGGAAGACTGGACATGTGCAGGGTCAGCTCTCGCGTATGAATCCACATGATTGCATAACAATCCTTCTTCAACCATTCCCTAACTCAGCGGCACTGGCCATCCGGTCAGGTATTTAGTCCGTGACCGCTGCGTGGTGGTCTAGTGTTTTCTGCGATGCCATCTCCTTAAACTTGAACTGCACTTTTCTAGGAGATCCAATGAAACCCTCCGTTCGCCGACACTTTGCACTCATCATCCTTCTCTTCAATTTCGTGACGCTGGCAGCCGCTCAAGAAAAACCGAGGCCTCTGGCCGATCGCGAATTGCTCGCGTTACTCGCGGGGAACGCCCTGAGCGAAAACATCGTCCATGAAATACAGTCGCGCGGCCTGGCATTTCGTCCCACAGACGAATATCGTTCGCAACTTACCGATGCCGGCGCTGACGCCCGCGTCCTCGCTGCGGTGGGTAAAGCAACGGTCTCCAATCAGCCCGCAGCCGCCGATGGCAAGGAATCAGCGAAATTGCTCCAGTGTCTCTCGAGCGCCGGGAAGTTAATGCGAAACAAGCGGTATCAGGAAGCAGCGCAGGAACTTGCCAGTGCTCTGGACTCCGACAGTGGCCCGGAAGCGGGCTTTGCCATGGGAGAACTCTTGCGTCGCCGGGAACAGTGGCCCATGGCTGCCTCCGTGTACGAAGAAGTCTTGCAGAAAAATCCTGACTTTCCCGAGGCGCACACGAAGCTGAGTTACCTGATGTATCGCCTCGGTCAGTCAGAAGAGGGCCTGCGCGAGACCAAAGCTGCACTGGCGCGAACTCCGGACAACCCAGAAGCTCACAAGAATGCGGGGTTACTGCTGCAAGACATGCGCAAATTTGATGCCGGTGCGGCGGAATTCCAAGAAGCCCTTCGACTCAAGCCAGACTATGAGTCAGCTCGCTATGACTTGGGGCTGCTACTTTACAACAAGAGAGACCTGGACGGCTCCATCGCTGAATTTAAAAAGGCCATCGCTCTCGACCCGAACGACTCGGACGTACACGACAATCTCGGCAACGCCTATCAGGCTAAGGGCGAGATCAATTCGGCTATTCAAGAGTATCGCGAAGCCAAGCGCCTGAACCCCAAGGATCTCAACGCGCGGCGCAATCTTGGCTCCGCTCTCCTCGAGGGTAATTTCAGTGCCCAAGCTGTTATCGAATTCCGCGAACTGGAGGCTATGGCTCCGGACTCCGAAATATGCCACCTCTGCCTCGGCGGCGCGCTCTACGGATCGTCGGATTTCAAAGGCGCGGAGAACGAATATGGCATTGCCGCCAAGCTAGATCCCTCCGATCCTCAACCGCACATTCGTCTCGGTAATCTTCATGCATTCCAGCAAGACTACGCCGCGGCATTGCAAGAGTACAGCCTGGCCCTGCAGTTGGATGAAAATTCAGCTGCGGCACACCTCGGCACCGGAAAAGTCCTGCTAGCCAAGAAAGATTTTGCCAACGCCCTGCCGGAACTGAAGCAAGCCGCGGATCTCGAACCAAGTGGCGCGGCCACTCACGATCTCTACGCTCAAGCACTGCAAGAAACCGGGAAAACCGACGCTGCCATTGCCGAATTCAAGCAGTCCATCGCGCTCGACCCCAAAGACACGGAGGCCAGGCTCCGATTCGCCGCCGCGTTGGAGAAGAACGGCGACTGGGTCCGCTCGCTAGACCAATACCGGCAGGCCTCGCTTGCCGGCTCAAAAGTACCGCTCGGAAACGGCGTATTTCGAGTCATTTCCCCCAACCCGCAACTCCAATACAAATCCGCTCAAGAACGATTCAACCTACATCTCGCATCCCTCAAGGTCGCAGGCAAGTCCGCCGAATCCGCAAAATTGGAATCGAGCGTTGCGGCACTACAGGCGAGCTCTGGAATCTCAGAAAAAATAGACACCGCCATGCAAGCCGGCTCCAGTGCGCTCATGCAACGGCAATGGCAGGACGCCATCACAAACTATAAGCAAGCGGTGGAGCTAGGCGAAAAGCTGCAGCCGCACGACGGCCGTCTGGCTATCGCTCTCGGAGAACTCGGCAGAATCACCATGGGCCTACAAAACTTCACCGAAGCAGATACCCTATTCCACCGACAGCTGAAGGTCAGTGAGGAAGTCTACGGCGCCCAATCTCCCATGCTCAGTGATCCGCTTCAGAATCTCGGTATGATGGCTGCCTATCAGCACGACTCTGTTGCCGCGCAGAGCTACCTCAACCACGCTCTCGAGCTGAATGAAAAGACCTACGGGGAAAACGGCCCAGGCGTGGCCACCAGCCTCCGCATGATGGCAACTCCCTACTTTATTGAGAACGATTTTGCGAAAGCGGAACCTCTCATGCTCCGCGCCGTCAAAATCGACCAAACGCTCTACGGTCCCGATGGTGCCGAAGCTCTACCGAATCTGACGGTTCTGTGCAGCATTTACGATCGCTTGGCAAAGCCAGAGAAAGCCGCGCCCTGCCAGGGTCATCTCCTCGCCATCCTGGAAAAACAATATGGCACAGACAATCCCATAGTCGTCCCCATACTGACCAGCCAAGCTACCGCACTCCGCGCCCTCGGTCGCAATGAGGAAGCAGCGAAGATCGAGCAGCGTATCAAGTCCATCCAGCCCACGGCCATGAACCAGAACTGATGGATGCAACAAACTGGCGATGTAGCAAAGTTGAAAACTCCAGCTCGCAAGACAATTGTCTTCGCATTCCAGCCAACAGAGAAGGGCAAAGAGTTCGCTCTTTGTTACCGGACTGAACGGATTGTCGTGATGGGAAAAGCCAAACTCATCCTCGGATTGGCGGTTCTTGCGTTGGCCGGCGTCGCGGGCTGGCGGATCGCTTCGTGCGAGCTGGCCAACATCGAGCTGCACGAGGACATGCGGGACGTCGCGGCGCAAATCGGAAGCCGAATCGGGTTGACTCCTCAGAGCACTGATGAGGATTTCCGCAGAGCGGTCATCCGCAAAGCCGAAGAGCATGAGATTCAGCTTGAACCTGAGCAAGTGACAGTGCAACGCACCGGCACCGACGAAGCGCCGATCATCTACCTTGCGGCGGACTATAAAGTGCGAGTAAAGTTGCTAGGATTTTCGTTTACTTTCCACTTCACTCCATCGAGCAACCAACGCTCCACTACCTCACGCAAGCGTCCGCCGCCGGGCGGCTACGTCCAAACGCGCTAACCGCTAAGGTAGGTTCCGGTACGAACTGTCTTACGTTTTCGCCCGTCGGTACGCGCTCGAATGAAAATCAGGTAAAGTACAAAATGCAGTGGGGATTGCCATGAAACGCGTATCTCAAAAATTGGAAGCCTACGAGCTGACAACAGATGAATTGTTAAAGCGTATGCCGAAAGAGCAGGCCATTATTCTCATCCAAGGCGCTCTGCACCGACTGGAAGAGTCATCGAACGACCCCGAGGTTCCCGCCGCTAAAATCAGACTCGAAAAAGTCCTAGAAGCGTTGAAGCGGTCTTAATCGGCCACTACTCGGGTGAGCTTGCGATACCAACCCAGAATCGTTTCGGGCTTGGCCGTTGCCGCCACGTCCTCCAGCACCATTCGACCCAGGCGGCGAGCGATCTCCGCCAGTGTAGCCTTTTCTCCTTCCGAAAGCAGTAACCGACCCTTGATCTGACCTCGCAGGATCCGGTTCTCCGCCGTCAGATATTCGTTTCGCGACAGAAGTCCCCCTCCTTCCGCCTCTACCCTGGCCCACTCTATCAGTAGCGGTTGCGAGCCTTTCCCGTCCTCATCTAACTCAGGCCGATAAACCCACCCACCGATACTACTCCGCCGGCCAGAGAAAGATGGAGGTTAATGCCCCCTTGGGTGTTAGAGACGTAATGTATAATGCGCCCTCAAACTGGAGATCCCTATGAAGACGGCGCCCGTCGGGGTCAGCCACAGCAGCGTGTGTCTGTTGTTCGCAAGGTTGACGACCTTGCTGCTCGTTATAATGCTGTGCGGATGCGGTGGGGGCACATCGTCCGCGCCGCCTCCCCCACCCCCGCCGCCCCACCCGCCGCCCCCGGCATTCCAACCTCGACCGTTTCCCGGCGATTTTTTCATGCGCTTGCCAACCGCTGTGGTTGACGGGCCAGTCCCGGCGGCGGCGTACGACCAGGCACTCAAAGAGATTTTCGTCAGCGACGCAAATTTCAATTCCGTTGAGGTGTACTCGACAGTGGATGGCCACAAGGTGGGAGAAGTCTCGATTCCCGGGCCCGCAGGCTTAAGTTTTTCTCCGGACTTCTCCAAGCTCTACGTGGGCACTATCACGCCTTACGTATACATCGTTGATCCGGCCGGCCTTCACGTGAGCGGACAGATCGCGTTTCCGGCTTCGATGCTGACATTCAGTCCAGGAGCGACCGGGGCAACTCTGATGCCTGTGATGCCCTACCCGATGGCGGACGGCAGCCTGATGCTCGGCATGGGCTATACGTCACAGTCCTCGTCCGCAGCGGTTCTGGTCGGTGTGGAGGGGCTGGTTCGCTATGACGCCGTGAGTGGCGCGTTCACTCCAGCCAATCCGGGGCCGAGTAACTTGGGAGCCGAACCGGCACGGTCGTTAGACGGCAAATACTTGTTTGTTTATGGATTCAGAAGTGCAGGTTCCGAACTTCTGCTCTACTCAACCGCCGCGCAAGGATACCTCGCGGTCTCCGCGCAAGCCCCGAACGGAGCGGCGTTCTTGGCCGCGAACGCGGACGGCTCGAAGTTCGCCGTCGTTGATAACAACTGGAACGTGACTTTCGTCAACGCGAATCTTCAAACGCAAGCCCAATATAGTTCCCCCAGAGTGCTGAAATGCGCAATTTTTAGCCGGGACGGAAAATTTCTTTACTTGACGAATGATCTCAGCCATGTGGTTGCGCTGGACACACAAACCGGGACACCGGTTGAATATTTTAGTGTGGCATTGGGATCAAACCCATTCCCTACGCCCTTGGTCGATGTAGACGAAACGTATCACGTCTTCGGATTAACGCCCGGCGGGCTGCACGTTGTTGATGCCTCTCACGGGCAGGCGACGCCGCCGACCGTAGTGCCCCTCTTTTGGGGC